>NZ_DBOLZL010000006.1:0-164143 GCF_059913585.1 Fervidobacterium sp. | reverse complement strand
AATATCAGTGCACTTTCATATGCCCCAAGTTGTTTTGTAATGAGTTCGATACTTTTGTCTTTGCAATTGCCTAAAAACTTTTCAAGTAGCACTTTTACTTGACCCATGTCACGATACTTTGAGACATGCCAGCAAAGGATAAGGTTAGTATCGTGGTCAACTAATAACCAGACATAATATTTTTGGTCTTTGAATACTACAATAGTTTCGTCAGCATGAACTCTGAAAACATTCTCGTAGATAGAAACATGAGAGACTTTGATATTAAGAGAATCTGCAACAGTACGATAAGACATATTGCGTTTCATATACAAAACGAAAGTTTTTAAGACAATAAAGATAGGGAAACGGAAGTATTTAAAGTAATCAGAAACAAAAGAGACAGGTTCAGGGAGATTAAAAGGGACCCTATCTTTTGTATGACAAGTTCTACAACGGAAGACAACGAAAGAACGATGGGGTTTGTGAATTTCCATAGATTTACCACAAGAAGGGCATTTAGGATAAGGGAAAGAGACCTTTTTGTGCTTATGAGAATGAGAAAGTCTAATAGAATGTTTACAGACTTTGCAAGGGAATTGTTGATTGCCGTATTTGTCGTGACCATTTTTATAGACGTTAGAAGAACGCCATTTAGAACAAGCTGTTCTTTTGGCTTGCATGGTGGAGTATCCCATCTGCGGAGCGGTGTCGAATGTGTTCCCTGTTTAGAAGATAATGTGGTTTTTCAAAAGTTTTAACACTTATAGTTAACATTATTACAAATTGGGGTGAGGTGCTTATATGGAAAGTGTTTGTGCTGTAGTTGTTACGTACAATAGAAAAAACTTACTGATTGAATGCCTGGAGGCACTGAGAACTCAAACAAGACCTGTTCAGGGGATCGTTATCTTAGACAATAATTCGACAGACGGCACGCCTGAACTGCTGCTTGAAAGAGGTTACATTTCAAAGTTGCCGCCAAACGAACTCACAGAACCCTGGGAGCATTTCAGGTTGGTGAGCAACTACTTGGATAAAGAGTCGATAAAGGTTCATTATGTAAGGATGTCAGAAAACACAGGTGGGGCTGGTGGTTTCCATCACGGAGTGCGGATAGCATTCGAAAACAATTACGATTGGATTTGGGTTATGGATGATGATTGCGAACCACAAAAGGAAACATTGGAGCGCTTACTATATAATGCGAACGAAAACATATCTTGCCTCTGCCCGGTCATAGTACATAAGCATTCTGGAGAAGTCGAGTATTACCACCATAAGGTTTTTAACTCTGTGATGGACGATACTCCTGTGCTGAATAGTAAAGATATTGAGGATTTCAGAGGGAAAGTTTTAGAACTTGACGCAAATGCGTTTGGAGGTCCATTAATACGACGTTCTGCAATCGGAATTGCAGGTTTTCCAGAAGCTTCTCTCTTTATTTGGGGCGACGACACGGAGTACACCCACAGAATTAAAAAAAAGGTCGGCAAGGTAGTGCTTGTTGGTTCCTCTATAATGTATCATAAAGACAATCCTTATCAAAAGGTTATAAGTAAGCAACACATTAGCAGAGTATATTATTTTTATCGCAACAGACTATGGTTAATAAAATCCTACGCTAGATACAACTTATTGGCGTATCCATACTGGCTATACCGTTCCATCCGGCACTCTCTCAGTCTTCTGTTGAAGCACAATGCGGGAGTAAGTTCTTTCATCCCGTTGAAAGGCTTTTTTGCAGGAATCTTTAAGACTTACAGAAGAAAGTAGCCAAGATATGATAAAAATCAGTCGAAACAATACACGCTGAGTGAAAAACGAAGTCTTGTTTAAACTTTTATAAGTCTTTTTTCGTTTGTAACCAGGGCAGATTTCCTTTGGTTAAGCACTATTCCGAAAACCTGCTTTGAAAGGTCTCTCATTAATAAGAAATACAGGAAAAATTTCTGCGGTTTCCACAGGATAAAACCGGTAAATCTTCGGTTCGCTATTTAGTGAGAGCACGTTTTTACTATATTATAGAGTTCTAAGAATGCTTTATGGAGTGTAATTTTCTTTTGATTTTTGCATAAAACAAGAAAATATTTGAGGGATGGTGATGTATTTTGCAATTCGAAGTTGTCATAGTTGGTGCAGGATTAGCAGGAGCAACAGCAGCAAGAATTTTGGCAGAATCAGGAAAGAAAGTTCTTGTTGTTGAAAAGCACAAACACATTGCAGGTCATTGCCATGATTACAAAGATGAAAATGGCATTACTGTCCATACGTATGGTCCTCATATCTTCCATACCAACAACAAAAAAGTCTGGGATTTTGTTAACCGCTTTACCGAATTCCACTACTACCAGCACAAAGTCCTCAGCTATGTTGAAGGCAAGCTCATTCCATTTCCAATCAACAGAGACACACTGTGCGAAGTGTTTGGGGTTAATATAGCTACATACGAAGTAGAAGAGTTCTTAGAAAAAGAAGTGAAAAAGTCAAAGTTCAACAAACCGCCAAAGAACTTTAGGGATGTAGTTGTCTCACAAGTTGGGGAAAGGTTATACGAAATGTTTTTCAAAAACTACACGATAAAACAATGGGAAAGAGACCCAGAAGAGCTATCACCAGAGATAGCAAAGAGAATACCGATAAGGACAAATAGGGATGATAGGTACTTTTCTGACAAATACCAAGGTATACCAAAGCAAGGATACACAAAGATGGTAGAGAATATGCTCAATCATGAAAATATAGCAATACTTACAGGAGTGGATTACTTCGAAGTAAAGGATTTATTCAAACCGCAGCTAACAGTATACACAGGGGAGCTTGATAGGTTCTTTGATTATGTATATGGGAAACTTGAATATCGTTCGCTGAGGTTGGAGTTAAAGACATACGATAAAGAATATTACCAACCAGTGGCAGTTGTTAATTATCCGAACGATTACGATTGGACAAGGATAACTGAGTATAAGCACTTTTTGAACGAAAAGAGTGAGAAAACGACGGTATGTTTTGAATACCCTCTTGCGAGTGGGGAGCCGTATTACATAGTGATGACGGAAGATAATATGGAGAAAAGGGAAAAATACATGAGAGAAGTGAAGAAGTTGGAAGAGAGTGGGGAATACATATTTGTAGGAAGGCTTGCGGAATACAAATACTACAACATGGATCAGGTTATTGAGGCGAGTATGCAAAAATTAGAAAACAGGCTTTTGTAATGACTAAAAGTTATTCTCGACTTATGGATGTGACGAGGAATGAGCATAGCAAAAAACTACATATACAACGTTCTACTTCAGATAACAAATATATTAATACCGTTTATCACTACACCATATATAAGTCGTGTCCTTGATCCCAAGGGAATAGGAATTGCATCTTTTACGGGCTCAATAGTGCAATATTTCATACTTATTGCAACACTGGGAACAGGACTGTACGGAAGCCGCGCCATTGCATATGTAAGAGATGATTCAGAGAAGCTCAGAAAGACTTTTTGGAATGTGTTCTACGTAAAGCTACTCGCCGGTCTTTTAGCATTCATCGCTTATTTGTTTTTTGTTGTCTCCTTTACAAAAGAGTATATGCTTGTTTATTTTATACAATCCCTGAATCTCTTTGCTGCAATTATTGATATAACTTACTTTTTTCAAGGTGTGGAGGATTTCAAAAAGATTTCGACAAGAAGCCTTGTAATTAGAATAGCTTCCGCTGTATCAATTTTTCTGTTTATAAAAAAGGAATCAGATTTTGTAATTTATGTTTTGATAACAACCTTAGGCAACCTTATTGGTCAGTTGATTATGTGGTTATATGTCCCGAAAAGTTACTTTGACATTGAAAGGGCTAAATGGAATGATATTTTAGAGCATCTTATCGGAAGCTTTAAGCTTTTCATACCTATGGTTGCCATTCAGATTTATATTGTTTTAGACAAGACAATGGTTGGCTTATTAGCAGGAGAAGAACAGGTTGGTTATTACGACATGGCTCAAAGAATTGTCAAAATGCTGCTTGGGTTAGTTACTTCAATAGGACCAGTAATGTTAGCAAGAATGTCTTCGCTTGTAGCCAGAAAAGAACATGATTCTGTTAATTCTTACACAATAATGGTATTCGATTTTGTTACTTATCTTTCTCTGCTAATAATTAGCATTCTGTTTACAACGATGCCATATTTCGTTCCAATCTTTTTTGGTTCCAAGTTTTTGGCTGTAAAGGACTTAATTTTGATTATAAGTCCGATTATACTTTTCATAAGTTGGAGTAATCTATTTGGTATTCAGATTATGTTGCCTTTTAAGAAAGAAAACGAATTCACTTTGTCGGTTATCACCGGTGCTGTGGTAAATTTTTCATTGAATATGCTATTAATACCAAGATATGCTGCCAAAGGTGCTTCTGTAAGTACTGTTATTGCTGAGTTCTCCGTAACTTTGGCTCAGATAATAATGATAAGAAAGATGATACCTCTTCGCCAAATGTTGAAGACGGTTCCTACACATGTTGTTAGTAGCATTGGAGCACTCTTAGTAACTTACGTGTTGGGGGTTTTAATTAATAACGTAGGTAATCTGGAAAAGACGATTTTAAATGCAGTTCTAGTAACTGTTACGTACGTATTCATCGAGTTTATTCTTGGTAGTAATATTAACAAGTTAGTGATTTCTAAGGTGTTTCATGGTGTATTTCAGAGGATATTGAGGTGATTATTAGTGTGACGCACTTATGTTGGGGAGTTAAGAATCTAACCATGATTGCTATTTTAATGAACTTATATATCTTCTGAGATATTATTTAAACATCATGACATGATAGCCTTACAGTGGTTTTTACCACCCCATCCCAAGCACCCACATTGGTATAGCATTTCTAACAGGCAGGTCGATGTCATCTCGGATGACAAAATCTGCCTGTTTTGGTTTTTTACTTGCTCCTCCGATTTCTAAGCGAATTCCGTTGAAGATTAAATCACCTTTTGTTTCATCTTTTTCAGCAAATAGTGTCCCACGATTTTTCAATGCAAAGACAACAAAAGCCTCTCGGAAGTTTCCTGTTTCGGCTTCCAGAACATTGTAAATAACCGGGTCAGCGAAGAATATCTTTGAGCCTTCTATTGTTTTTTTGCATCTATTAGTGAAGGGTTTCGAAAGCTGCGGCCTTTATTTTTAACTATCAGATAGCTTTGTTTCTTAAACACTATTAGCTGACAGCTTATTTTTGTTTTTACATAAACCATCTTGTGGCTGAAGGTTTTTTGATTAAGTTGCTTTTGATTATTGATTAACTGGTTCTAAAGCGTCTTCTAGAACATAAAATGAATCCGTCTTTTTATTACATTCCTTGCAAAGTGGGACTATGTACCATTTTCTATCACTTGGTTCATCCTTTTGAACATGACCGCCAACTTCGGCTGGGTTCTTACAATTTAAATTTGAACACTTACCAAACTTTCGCCCTTTTCTGGCTTCCCACCATTCTCTCCAGCTGGAATATCCACTTGGAGCAGGTCTTTCAGCTGTGCCTTTTAAGTTACGAACCCTAACTGCCATATGCATACACCTCCTGAAGTTCATAGTTTTTTAACCTTCAGCCACAAGATGTGTTAAGAGCTTATAGAAAGCACGAGAAAAGATGGATGTTTTTGCAAACAATTAAAATATTCCGGGTTCTGTTAGAAGTTACCTAAACTCAACAATACGAGTTCTCTTTTCTAAAGAGATTCGAAAGTGCTGTTCTCAAAGTCATGAACAATCCTTTCTTAAAAAAGCATTCTGGCGTAACTTTTTTCAAAAATAATCGATTTTCAACAGATTTAATTATTCTTTCCATGTCTATGAAACACCATTAAATCAATCTTTTATTTGAGCATCATATTTCTAATCTCTCAGTACTTTCTCCTATTTCACTTAATAAATGTTTCAGGTGATTAGGGTCAGTTGCTTTTAAAAGTTGGAGAATATTTCTACACGCTAATTGAATCTCTCCAAGTAGTCGTTCATCAAAGTCGTGAATTGAGTCGTGGTACAGTGGATGAGATTGGTCTTGTGTGAATGATTCTAATCGATGTATGAGTGTTTTGTCGAGATTTGGGTAGTCTTCAGATAACTTGCGGAGTTTTTCGTGTATATTAACACCACTAAGAGGTACTTTGAAGGAGATGTATGATTCCAAGAATTTTCTTAGGACATTAGGTAGTATATAATCTTCTTCTAAAGATGATGAAGGAGTTTTTGCTTTAGAGTAGATTAATTTGAACAAAAACGTGTATTCAGAATTGTGTTCTAAGAGTAGTTTGTCTGCCATTTCAATATCAGAGACCCTATTTTGATTTCTGAATTTGGAGCGCAGAAAATAGATTGATGCGTCACATCGGGAGTGTTTGAACCAATCTCTTATCAACTTAAAGAATTGATAGTTGTGAGTAAAGATAAAAAGCTGTTTTGGTTTTAATTCTTGAAAGGCTTCTTTAATTAAAGCATATACTCCATACGAATTTTGCGAGTCAAGACTTGATACTGGATCGTCTATTACAACAATACCGTTCTTAGCATCGAAAGTATTTTCTTTTAGCTTTATGAGAAAGTAGATAAGCGAAATGATATTTCTTTCTCCCTCGCTAAGGTTTTGCGCTATTTCTCCGTTACGCAAGATTTTGTAGCCCTCTTCGAAAGGTTCTAAGGAAAGTTCGTTATATCCAAGGAGTAATTTTAGTTTTTTGTTAAACTCTTCTGCCGCTATCTTGTAATTGTTAATCTTTTGAATAATGGTGTTTTTTTCGTTTTCGAGATTTTCCATTTTTTCAGTTTCCTGCTCCATACTTTGTTGTAATTCTAAAAGTTGTTTATTTATTTTATTGTATGTTTCAGCGTGCTTTAAGACAAAGTACTTTTCCAAAGAGTGAGCCGCATTTTGTAATTCTTTGTAGAATTCTTTGGTTGTATTGTTGTTTTTTCTATTAGGATATTTACTTGTTTCAAAATCTCTTCTATTTCGTTTAGCGTTTGATCGAATAGTTTTGAATCAACGCTTATCTTTGTTGAAGGATTCTCTCTTTTTGCTTCAATTTTGTCGCTTAGAGCATTTATCAGTCTCGAGAGCATGTTTGTAGCATCGCTTAATCTTTGATGTAGATTTAGATATTCGGTATGATATTCTAAGTAAAACTCATCCTTTTTGAGATTGAGAGTAGGCGGAACGAATTTTGAAATCTGTCTTTCAACGTTGTCAAGTTTGTGGTAAAAATCTTCAACTTCTTTTGCGAAAGAATTTTCAATTTGTTGCCATCTTTTGTCTGAGATTTCGTTTTTGCAGAAAAGGCATGTCTTTGGTTTGCTCAGGTCTTTGTGAAGTTGGTAGCCTCTTAACAACCATTCTCTGACGCTTTTATCAAGCTTTTTAGAATTTAGAGAAATATCAATTGTTGTTTCCGGTATCTCGGTTTCTAAAATATCTTTAGTTTTTTGTACAAGTTCTTTTATAGGTTTGAGAATCTCTTCTATTTGCAAGGGTTTAATCTCGGCTTTTGGATTTTTTTCCTCTAAAGTGAGCTTCCATTTTCTTATTAAATCTTCATTAGCGTATTTATCCTTGGTTTTGGAAAATTCAGCTAATATCTTCTCTGCATCTTGAGAGTTATAGTTTATGTAATCTTTCGCTCCACCACTAAGTGGTCTTATATTTTTAACCTTTCTAAGTTCGTCTCGTACTTCTTTGGCGGCTTTGGATAAAAGGTTTGATATCTCAGTTTCCACATTTTTGATTTGTTTTTGTACTGTGTCGACAATCTCTTTTTGTCTTTCAATTTTTTCTTCTATGCTTTTTAAATTCATTTTCAGTTGTATCGATTGCTGACCAATCATTAGAATTTTACCTAACTTGCCAGACGTCCATTCTATATTTTCTTCTACGAAGTCTTCATTAAAAACTCGCACTTTATTACTTAATGACCCGGGTGTGTTTCCATTACTAAGAGGCAGAGAAGTCAAATGGTTATTATCACGAAACTCTATGATACACTCAGAATTTTCGGACAGTTTCAGTTTGCCTGGATGACCTTTTTCCAGACAAGCAAAAATACGGCTCAACGTTGTTTTTCCACTCGCATTCCAGCCATAAATTAAATTTACGTTTTTAAATTCTCTAAGATTGTTATTATACCTATCCCACTTGAAGTCTTTAAATATGCCTACGTCCTTCATAGTTCTTATGGATAAGATCATGGCAATAACCTCCCATCTTCTTAATTTACATGGCGTGATTTTTATTGTGAGCGTAAATATAACGTTTATTAAAATGATAAAGATTTCTTTTGAGCAGAATCTGAAATACTATCTGGGGTTTGCATTGTAAGTTTAGTGTTCTGCCATTACTTAAATTTTATCATATAATCGCTACGTTTTTGCAACAAACTAAAAAACATAGCCGTCGTGAGACAGGGATAGAAATTGTTAGTATCTTAATGTTAAAAAAACGACACCCGAAAATGTTAATTATTCTCAGAAAATATTACTGTAAAAGCATTGCTATTTTTTTGCTTGTGTGTGTTATAATAAAAATATATTGTTGTAAAATTATAATATGTTGAAAGTTTTACTACGTACTAAGAAGAAAGTTCATTGATAAAAAATTCACAATACTTTTTTGGAACTTTTACGTAACACCAAATGCTTTTTAGTGAAACTTGCTCTGGCATAAGGCAGGATTCTTGCCATGCATGGAAACTAGCAGAATAGAAAAGTTTAATTTTTTTGCCAGTGGTACTTAAAGAGAGAAGTCAAACCATAGCATTTTAAACTTGGTTCTTTTGAAAATGGTGCTTTTGTGTTGCTTTATTGAAAGAGGTGTTAGAATGCCCAAAAAGGCCTGGAAAGAGTACGAAGAAATTGTGAAATTGATTTACGAAAAACTTGGTGAGCAAAATGGAGTTAAAGTGGTATGTTATGGAAGTAATTGTAGGTTAAAAGGTAAAAGCGGAAATGAATATCAGCTGGATGTGTTAACGGCACATTCTGATGGTCTTCATGAGTATCTTACCTACATTGAGTGTAAGCACTGGGAAAGAGAAGTTGACAAAGACGTTGTTATGAAGGTTTCTTCAATCGTTGAGGACTGTGGGCTTAGCAAAGGTGTTATTGTTTCAAGCTCGGGTTTCACAGCAAGTGCGGAAAGGTATGCAAGGGAAAAAGGTATTGGCCTTGTAATTTTATGTGAGCCCACTGAAAATGATTTGGTAAGCAAAATTGATTGGTTGGAAATAGGATGCAAAGCGTATGTCCGAAGTGTTTCAGCCAGTTTCAAGATTTCTGTTAATTCACCATTTGAGACTAATGTGATTGATCATTCGGAAAATTTTTACATCCGTTTTTTGGATGGTAGCACTGTGAATGTGGGATTGTTTGTAAGCAGTCTTACAGATTCTTACGAGGACCCAAAAGACATAGGCAAATCAGGAGAAATCGAAGTTAAAATGCCAGAAAATACATTTTTGGTCAAAGACGATGGAAGCATTCTTGGAACTATAACCTCTATTACACTAAAAATCGAATGGAAGCAATTAAAGGATAGTACAGTGAGAATAGAATACAAAGACCGTGTCTGGCTCATAATGAAGGCTATTTTTGAGGGCAAGGAGTTCTTTATATCAAAGGATCTTGAAATTAGCGAAAGTCTATTACCTTCTTCGGAAAAGCTTAAGAAGTTGTTTGATTAGGCAAAAGTGTGAGAGTTCATAATTTTTTACAGAGAAACTTTGAATCGATTTCCTTAGCATATACTCTCTCCCTGCTATGTATTTTTGAGCGATGCTTATCTAACTGCGAAACCCTATAAATGTAAACGTAATCATAGATATCTAAAGAGGAGTAAACTCTATAGATATAAAGTTTTGTCACTTGGCAAAAATAAACAGTGATTAACGATGAAAAAAGACCGATAATTTAGAATACTTCATATAACTTTGTGTGCATCATTTTAAAAACGGTAGGGCGGAAGATATTTATGAAAGTTGAGAAGATTATTCTCGAGAATTTCAGAGCATACAAGGGAAGACAGGAAATCGAAGTTGAGGATTTTGTAACTTTTGTTGGAAAGAACGACCAAGGAAGGTCAACAATCCTTGAGGTGCTTGAAATCTTTTTTAATGAGGGAGATTCTATTGTCAAACTCCAGGGAAGTGACATGAACATTGATGCAAGAAATGAGGGCGATAATGTATTTAGGATAGGCGTTGTGTTTTCCGAGGTTCCAGATCAAATCGTGATTGATTCTACTAATCCTACGAGTCTTAAGGAGGAGTACTTACTTAATACTAATGATAAGTTGGAGATTTGGAAAGAATATAGAGAAGATAAATTGAAAAGAACATTTATCAAATGCTATCATCCTTGTAATGATGAGTTAAAAGACCTGATACTTCTTAAGATTGACAAGCTCAAGGATAAAGCAAAAGAACTTGGAATTAAAGATGCGGACATGAGAACTGCTGCTGAGATTAGGAGAAGTATTCGAAATTACGTCGAAGGAAAAGAAAAACTAAAATTTGTGGATACGGAGATTTCGATAGACTCTGACAGTACAAAAGAGATCTGGACCAAAATAAAGGAATACGTGCCTTCATATGCTTTGTTCCAAGCTGATAGAAAAAACCAGGAAGCTGATCCAGAAGTTCAGGACCCGCTAAATACCGCAGTTATTCAAATTCTTAATCGCTCCGACATTAAAGCCAAACTTGAAGAAATAGCAAATGAAGTCATAAATGAAGTGAAAGGTATTGCAGAAAAGACGAAAGAAAAGTTTAAGGAGCTGTCAGAGGATAAAATTGATATAAAGCCAAGCATACCTTCTGTTGAGAGATTAAAATGGAAAGATGTCTTTAAAAATATGGGGTTTGTTACTGACAATGAGATACCTTTGAACAAAAGAGGTAGTGGAGTTAGAAGGTTGATGCTTCTAAGCTTCTTTTTAACACAGGTTGAACATTTAGATGATAAAGGGATGAATGAAACATCAAAAACAGTGATATACGCTATTGAAGAACCAGAAACAGGATTACATCCAGAAAAGCAGATACAGCTTTTGCAAAGTCTTCAGAGACTCTCCGAATCGGGAAGATACCAAGTTTTTATTACAACACATAGCCCTCAATTCATTCGTTTATTACCTCTGAAGTCTATTCGTTACGTCGAAGGAGGTAACGTATTTAGTATAGAAAATAATGAAGAACTCAAGAACAGAATGATAAAAAACATGGGATTGCTACCCAATATTGGAAAGGTAATATGGTGTGTCGAAGGTAAAAACGATGAAATATTCCTGAAACAAATAAACAAATCTATTCCGGAGCTGACGGAAATAATAGACATAGAAAAGGCAATTGATTCAGGACTACTAGCTTTTAACATAATGAATGGAGCAAATTGTGAGGACTATGTGAGTAGATATTTAACGAAGTATACCAATGCCGTTGAGTTTCATTTATATGATAGAGATAGCGACAGGAAATATCAGAACGTTTCAGAACAGGTGAATCGACGTAATGATGGTTCAAAAGCCGTTTTGACCAAAAAAAGAGAAATGGAAAACTACATACCAAGGCATCTTATAGAATCCGAGTTTGGAATAGACCTTAGTGACATTGGTGACTGGGATAATGCAGATATTCCGAAGATAATTTTGGAAAGATACAAAAAAACACTTAATAAAAAAGACATTAAGGAAAGACTTAATGGGAGATTATCTAAGAAGATCACAAAGAAAGATTTGGAGATGACTGGAGCATGGGATGAGATTGTTTCATGGTTCGAGAATATAGCCGAAATGGTTGATAAGTGTACGAATCTAGAAAAAGATTAATCTAATAAAGAGCAACAAGTATTTTGTCTTTTGCTCTTAAGGTATGTCAAAATGTCTGAGTAACCCCGTTGCTTTACGAATACTCCGAGACAGGTGGTAGTAAAAATGAGTATAGAACTTTCTTTCAAGGAAACGTTCCACAGCGTAGGACAGGGATTGTTTTACTCAGCAACTATTGAATGTGACGGTCAAAAAATTTTGATCGTGTATGATTGTGGTTCTGAAAGAATTTTGAGTTTAAGAGATGAAATCAAAAGATTTAAGAGAAGGAATTTCCAAAAGAAGGAGATTGATTTGCTCATAATTTCGCACTTTCATGAAGACCACGTAAATGGGTTGAGAGAACTTCTTGATGAATTTGACGTTCGAAACATTGTAATTCCATATATTCATCCTTTTATAAGACTTGGCTGGGCTTTAAAGTCGAGAACTGCGAATTTATGGTATTACGAATTTCTTGCAAATCCTGTCCGTTTTTTAACAGAATTGTTGACCAAGAACGGTGAAAGAAGGGAATATAAGATCTTTGTTATAAAGGAAAATGGCAAGGAAGGTGTTCCAGAAGATGTAGAATTTTTCTCAGATGGAGAAGTTGGTATTTTGGACAGGCTTAGGAATGTTAGCCGAGAAAGCCTGGAGAGCATGGATTACGATGTTGAAGAACACACAGTAGTAAAAACTTCAGAAGGCTACATTGCACTTGTAGTTAATACAAACTCAATTGGTATGAAACGCATAGTACCTTATTATCTGGCGTTTTACAACTATCATGTTGATATAAAGGAACTCGAAGAATTTTTAAATCGATTTCGAGAAGCGCTGCTTAAAGAAAGTGGAATGAATGGTGAATGTGTTGATTTTGCGAAAATCATCAAGGAGATAGCAAATGATGCAGACTTAAGAAAAAGAGTAAAAGAAGCTTATGAAGAGTCCTTAAAAAGTTTGGGAAATGGACTCGGGAAGCGAATAAATAACACATCACTGATAACCTATATTGGTCCTCACGAAGACCTAAGAATTACATCAACGGCTCGGCTGATTTTTCAATGTTTAATATTCGAAGAAATATGCAGGGGCTTCTGTATGGACTATGGTTTGAGATGCTTTGATAGTTACTGCCTTGGCGGTGCGTCTTTTTTGACGGGCGATATTAACTTGAATCATGACTTGGAAAGCATTGTTAAACATTTCAAAGAAAAGAACATTGACAAAGTTAATTTATTTCTAATTCCTCACCACGGTTCAAAACATAATTGGAATCCTGAAGTTTTTAAAGCTTTTCCAAATGCGTGTATGTTTCCTGTGAGTTATGGAATAAAAAACAAATATAGACATCCTAGCAGAACAGTTGTAAGTTCATTTGGATGCTTCCCTTATCTTCCATGTTTTTCTGCTCATCGTCGATTAATATGTGTGAATGAAGTCTTAAGTTTCGAAAGGAGAGTTAAGCTGACGAGTCTCTGATTTTTTTCATTTAGTGACAGAAATTTTAATTCTTAGATGATACTTTAAAATGAGCTTGTGATTTTTCTAAAACGCTTGACTAAAAAAACGGAAATGGTTGTTGAGTTATCCTTAGGAAACTATGATATTTTTTTGTTATTTAATGAGGATGTGCATTTTAAACTATGCCTTGTCTCGATTTGAAGACGTATTAGTTCAGTTTTAGTGAGTAACTTGCTGTAAAAAGTTTTTCGGAGGGTTAGAGCTACATTGTAAAGAATGGGTAACAAGAACGCTAAATATCTTGCAATTACTTCTGAATTCGTTGAGCTATATATGTCTATTCTTTAATATTGATCATACTTGTGAATTGAGCAGATAAAGTGCAAGACATTTTCGATATCTAATAGTGAAACATGTGGAATAGAAAAACTTAAAACAGAGATGTTACATCTATAATCTTCTCAAAAAAAGAGTCGGTGAGCTCTTTACTGCTCGAAAGTTTTCTTTGCGGTATAAGGTTAAAATAATCATCGGGTATCTTAGCAATTTGTTACTTAACATACAAACTGTGATTTTTCCACGATTTTGTGAAACGGAAACATATTATATATGATGTGCGGTTTGAGAATTAAGTTAACTGTTAGTTTGTCGACAAAAGCAGTCATGGGAGGTGGATTATATGTTCAGAAAAAACCAAAAAGTGTAGTTGATGCTTTAGGTAGTTACAATCATTTTACGAATAACTATGTTCTTCCTCATTGGAGAAACGAGTGAACCGTTAAGCAAGTTAAATAAGATTGAAAACCGAATGGAAGAATTGTATGGTAAACTCAAAAATTTAATTAAAGATCTCGAAGGGATAACCATGAACATTGTTGATGAACAAGTTAAAAAACTCTTTAGAATGAAAGTCTATTCTTCTAAAAGAAAAAGAATGAAAAGAGTATGTTCCTGTGGTGCAAGCAAAAGGTACTTGGACGAAACTGGTAGATTTTACGGGATAGCCTTTTTAGTAGTATCACTGAGTAGTATTTTTGCTGAGATTTCATTTAGTTATGTAACATTCACCATTTGAATGATGTATATGTGAATTTTATTTTGCAGTCTTTGCAAAAGAACTCTTGGTTACCGTATTTATCGTGATCATTTTTATAGACAAAGAACCGCACTTTGGACAAGAAACTGTTAAGTTATTCATATTGGGATACCTCCTTTTGTTAAGAGTTGTTGTGAGGGTGTCCCCTATTTAAAGAATAATGCGGTTTTTGGAGAATTTCAATACTGTTAGTAAACATTATCATTTTTACGTAGGAGGAGGGGTTAGGGATGAAAATCGAGACAGTTAAAGTTCAGAACTACCGAAACCTGGATGGATTAGAAATAGCTCTTCATGAAGAAGTTAACTTCATAATAGGTGAAAACAACTTAGGAAAATCTAATTTTTTAGACCTACTAGATACTATTTTTAATGGGACGAAGTTTTCGCAAAGTGATTTTGCTAACAATAAAAAACCTATCATAGTAGATGTATCACTGAAAGTAACAGAGGAAGAGAGCAGCGCTCTAGGATTGGAAGGAAAGAAGGATATAGTAAAAATTAAAGTTATTCAGAATTCTCCAGATGATAGAATAGAGTTGAAAGATGAATCAAGTGATAAAGACTTAAAATATATGGGTATTAGGCTGGCAAACTTTATAAAATACGATCCTTTAAGAATACCAAAAGACGAACTAAATTTTTATAGAAACAGAGGTGTAGGCAGGTTTTTGTCATATATAGTTCAAAAAGTAATCGCTAACAAAGCTGTTAAAGTTGATGATGTATTTAATCAAAGTGTACTAAATAATCTTATTAATACAATGAATGAATGTTTCAATAAAATCGAACATTTTGTCAGATACGGTATTAAAGCCAGCAAAGATGAAGAAATAAAGCTTGAAGATATTATTTCAGAAGCAGTTATCTTGAAAGATAGCACAGATATTAATATTACTGATGCAGGAGCTGGTTTGCAATTCGTGATTTTGATAATCCTAAGCATACTTGACAAAGTAAAAAAAATTGCAGATGGGTATAAAAGAAGTGACAATCGAAAGAAGGATATCTCAATGATTGTTGCTCTTGATGAGCCAGAAATACATCTGAACCCTTATTTGCAGAGAAGCTTGGTTAAATATTTAAGAAGAATACTTAACAATGAAGATAGTAAATTTAATGAATTGTTAAAAGAGCTATTCGGAATTCACAGCATAAAAGGCCAGCTAATCATTGTGACGCATTCGCCAGGAGTGTTGTTGAATGATTATAAGCACTATATAAGGTTTTATATAGATGATAAGAAAAAACTGTCCTGCGCGTTAGGAACAAAAGTAAATATAGATGATAAAGAGAGAAAACATTTATTAAGAAATATTGCATACGTAAAAGAAGCATTCTTTTCCAAAGCGGTTGTAATAGTCGAAGGAGATTCTGAGTTGGGCTGTGTGCCGGGGTGGATATCAAAGTGTATCGGTGATTTGGATGACCTAGGAATTTCAGTTGTAAAAGCTGACGGAAAGGAGTCAGTAGAACCATTGAAAAAAGTTTTAGACGCGTTCAATATAAAAACTATTGCAATAAAGGACAAAGATGACAATACTAAAACTACAAAAAACGAAAAAGACGGGATTTTTTATACAGATAAAAAAGATCTTGAACATGAACTGGTTGAACACCTCTCTTCCGAAGGCAGGCTTGACCTTCTATTCGAAATAGTAGAGGAGTTTAGTAATAATAAAACAGTAGTCAGTTACGAAAATATAAAGAAAGCAGGTGAAAAATACTCGATAGACGTTGAGAACACGATAAACGATTTTAAAAAGGAGAAAGTAGATTTAGAAACAGTTCGTCGATGCAATGATGAAATTTTGAAAAAGCTTTGGCTATTAGCTTGGCTAAATAACAATAAGCGCATTTCGATATGGCAAGAAATAGGTCAGAGGGTTACTCCGGAATTGGTTCCAAACACATATACAAAAGCGTTTGAGAACCTTAAGCAAAAGTAAGCTCTAAGGGCGAAGTAGATTTCTTAGTTAATTTTTAAGATGTTTCTCCTGCTGTAAAATTTTCTGCGAATATAGAAAAATAAACACATTTCCTTTCTACTTACTTACCATGGCTTCGGTATTATACCGAAGCCATTTCATGTGCGCCCGGCATGAGCGACAGCTTGGCGCTGAAAGTCCGCTATGGGCTTGGTAGTGGGAACGTAAATGTGGCGGGTAAATTACCTACGTACCCAGCTCCTACTCGATTTAATTACACTTAGCATGAGCTACCGTTTATTGGTGACAGTTCACTACATGCAGGGCGAAGAACAGAACCTTAGAAGGCTTTGACTTTTAAAATTTCAAATGACGGCAATCAAAAAACAGAAGATGGTTACCTTGGTGAAAGAAGGGGCGAATTCGAAGATGACCAGCGGGAGTTGAAAATCACAAGCCAGTGAGCAGAAAGCTCATGTCAACCAATAAACCGCCGTATACTGGTCGGTATGTAAGGTGTTGTGAAAGAACGCTTTATAAACTACCTAATTACCCATCTGCTAATTGATTAAATCGATGGTTGAAGGTTTTCAAAATACTCTTATAATTATCATTCCTTGGTTATTTGTGGCTAACAAATATCTTTTATCTTCTGGTGAAATAAGAACGTTTTAGCAAATCGACGGCTTATTTTATTCCATCTCTTATAGCTTGAAACGTAAATCTTTGAGCATCTGAAAAAGGTCAACGTATTTTATATTGCGTTCAACGCACGCGTTTGGTATTGGTATTTTTCTTTTAATATGCTTATCTTCCTTTTCAAATTTACAATCATATATTCCTCTGGGTTTGTTAATGCAAAGGCAACAAGCCGCGTATCTGCGTTTCTCTCGTTCAAAAACTCTTTTATGGCTTAATCGTTGTAAGTTCCTTTTTGTTCATTCGTCCAGCGTGCAAGTATAGCATACTTTTTAAGGACTGCATCCGTTTTTGTGTTGAGAAAATATGGCGCAAACTCCGTGAGTGCCCAATGCTTCAGTTTGTCATTTCCGTTCATAAGTTCGTCTCGTACTTTGTCAATACTTGCTACAATGCCTTGCTTAGCTTTTTCGAGTAGAAAGTCCCAAAATTTCGTTCCAAACTGAAAGCTGTAATAGTTTCGATATGGGGTTATGAAAGTATTAGAGTCAAGTACATACTTCACGTCGAATACCTCACCAGTTTAGAGAATGTGTCACGTTTGAGCTTCGTGAAGCGGATAGCATCTAAGTAAGTTATTAGATTGTTATATATAGCAGAACTTAATATTCTTAGGAACCGACGACTGAGTCGCTGTATTTCCATTTCATAAAAATTGCCACCGCGATTGTATTGTTTTATTTCCTTTCTTTTGCTATCTTGTAGAAAGTTGTAAAATTCGTTTTTGCTGATCAGTTCTAGATCTAACAACCTGCGTGCAATTACTATTTGGCTAACTTTGAACTTCTTTGCCAATTCTTCATAATTTTTTATACCTTTGTAAACTTTCTTTAACTCTTGAGTTGGAACTAAGAACTCTGCTGTGCATTTGTCACAAAATTTTTCTATTTCGTTCTGCGCAGATTGTAAGTCTTTTAAGTCAAAGGAGGCACTCTTTCCTATTATTATGTGAACAACCTCGTGTATTAGGGTGAAAATTTTTCCAGAGATATAATCATTGTTGTTGATGAAAATTACTGGAGCTATTTCATCGTACAGCACAAAGCCTCTGAATTCTTCAACATCCAACTTTCTATGTGTGTTGTTCCATACAACTCCGTTCACAAGCACTATTATTCCCTTCTCTTCAGCCTTGGTAACAAGGTATCTGAAAGCATCACGCCAGCTATTCATCGATTCGGCCCATCCATCTCTAATTTCGAAAATGTTCTTTAACTCGTCTACGACTTCGTCTACCTTGTACTCATTTTTGAGTTTACCACAAAAACTAAGTTTATCGTTTCCTAATTCTATGAGTATATCCTTAGCCCATTTCTGTATGTCTTCAGCGTATTCTAAGGTGTCCTTTAATTCTTCGGACGGAGTGAAAACTCCATTTTGATTAGTCCTGTAGTGTGGAATTGGGAAGAGATACTCTGGGAGCTCATCCAGAAAAAAATATCCAAATGGTACGTTAAAGAGTTTGGAGAGCTCAACCAACTGGTTATATGTTGGATAATTTTTTCCCTCCAACCACATATTAAAATTTTTATACTTTTGTCTTGCTATAACAGCTTTGTTCGGTTTCATACTTGCAAGTTTCTCGAGAATGTGGGGATTGAAATATGTAATTTTGGGTACTTGCATCTTCTTTCACCTCTAATAACTATCCGGGTTTTGTTAAGAGAAAGTTCTTTTTGCTGTATCTCTGTGGTGAATTTGCCTGTTACAGCGCTTTTGACAAAAGATACGGTAAGAAGTTCTAAATTCCGACCAATAAAATTATATCAGAAAAATTCAAAAAATAATCACTTGTTGACAGGAAAATGGCTCCACAAACTCTTCTCTTAATAATGCTAACTTGCCGTGGCAAAAGTAGTCAATTGTAAAACGATAGTGTCTATTTTCCTTTGCAGTTTTTTTCAAATACTTTTAACTATTCAAGTACCATGGATATATAAATGAAGATTTTCCAACCTTTTTAGACCTTGCTTAAGTAGGAAAAAGTCTATTAACAATGAGAATTTAGATTCCATTGCTTGTTTTTACTATGAGTTGATAGTAGATGATTGCGAAACTAGAAAATTTAAGGAAAGCAGGAACCAAAGGAACAGTTTCAAGCCGACTGAGGAAGACTCTATTTTGGTAGTGAAACTTCTACAAAGCAACAAAAGAGCGATGAACTTTGCGAAACTCTATAACTTACCACAGATGGACATTCAAGGTAAGGTGAAGAGAACTTTTTGTGCTTTTGAGAATGTTATAGTTTAGAAGAGTATTTGCAATCTTTGAAGACGACTTATCGATGCTGTATTTGTTGCGAATGTAATGGAATTTTTAAAGCCACACTTGTGGTATAAAACTGTTGAGTTGTTTATATCGGGATACCAACTTTTGAGAAGCATTTTTGGGGTGTCTTCTGTCTGAGAATACTGCATTTTCTGCGTCAAGCTTTTATTTAGCATTATCCCCAAAACTTTCTATTGAGCAGTATGCGAAAATATGCCAGATTTTAACGGTGCGGATTAGATTTTCTCAGAAGTTCATAACGTCTTCTATAGTTATTCCACAGCGTTTGGTAAGTATGTTGTATTTTTCTCCGTCAATGTTTGTAAGTTTTTCTATTAACTCCTTTGCATGGACTGTCTTACTCTTAAGTTCTGCAATTATTACGTGCAAAGTGTCGTTGTTAGTTAAGACAAAGACTATACAATCACACATTTTTATATTCTTTTCTGTATCGTTTTCTATGTTCTTTGCTAAATCTTCACCTTTGAGAATCAGGGTATCATGTGTCCATTCCTTAGGTTTCTTTAAGGCGCATTTGTTTTCTTCACAAGAAGATAACAAGGCTCTTGTATATTTACTCAATGCAGTTTGAAGGTATGACATAGGCATTTGATATCCTCCACTTTATCCCTAGTCCCTTAAGTCTTCCTTAATTTTAAAAGCTTCTTCGTACAGCTCTTCGTAAATTTTTATAAATTCCTGCTCGGAGATACCTTTTTCGTAGTCCACATTGAGCTTTTTTGCTTGGTATCCTCCTGTTTTGGTGTCGAATTTCATAAGGTATGGTGATACTTCTTCTGCTAGAATGTAGTCTTGCTCGCCGTAACCGTATTTTTCTTTCCTTTCTTCTTTTGGTATTTTGCTAAGCAGAATGAAGGTATTAATCTGTTCTATCAGAAAGTCGCTGTGTGTGGTTACAATAACATATACTCCACTTCTAACAAGTCTTGTAAGAAGTTGGGCGAGTATTCTTTGATTTTTTGGATGGATGTGCGCTTCAGGTTCTTCGATTATCAGAATATCTCCGGGTTTGAGAAGGTATTCGGCATACAAAAATAGTGGGGCAAGTTCGGAAACGGAAGACGAAGCTTTTTCCAGAGAAATCTCTGCGTTTCGGAATTTGTATTTCACCTCTGCGATTAGATTTGTGGCGGTTCTTTCGACTATGATTTCTCCGTTCAGTATTTCGTTCTCAAAGGGTTTAAATGTGTCGTATAGTTTTCCTTCCTTGTTCGGCAGAGTTATAATGGTTGAAATAAAATCGGCAACCGTGCCTGGAAGGGAGCGCATTTGCTGGTCTTCGAAAAATTCGGCTCCAGAGCGGACGAGCGCCGAAGCTATTTCTCGATAGGTTTGAAGTATTCCTGAGCGTTCCGCTGGTAGATAATGCGAAGTTGAAAATAAGCCAACGGTCGGATAAATAAATGTGTAATCAGTAAAAAATACTAAAGAAGTGTATATCGAGTCGATAAGGTTATCTATTACGCTCTTTTGTTTTTTCAAAATAGTGTTCACAAAGTTGATAATCACATTATTTGCACTCAGTAAAGCCACTTGCAAAGTTTCTGAGTCTTTAAGAGTTAAACGTATCTCAAAGCCTTTCAGCAAGTGTATGTCTTTTACATCCACTTCTAATTTCTCCTTGCGGGAGGACAATTTTATCTTAGAATTACCTACAGAAACGTTTATTTTAAAGCTATTTTTCCCAAAGGTTTTTAGCTCATTGAGTTCTTTTCCAAAGAGTCTTGAAATCTCCTTGGATAATCTGTACTCGTAAGTGTCCCGCAACGCGAGGTTTATAAGTTCTTGAGATTTGTCTTGAGGTATGGAGATTTCGGAACCGATTTGAAGTTTTTTTAATTCTTCAATGAATTCTGGAAATTTTTTTAAGATGTGTTTGGCTTTGGATTTGTAAAGTGGTTCTCTTGGAATTAGTAACCCTTTTGTTCCTAAGCTAAGTGCACGCACTATAGCATGAACCATTTTCGCAGCGTAAGATTTTCCTGAACCGTTTGGTCCAATAAATATCGTAAGAGGTTTAACGCTGATTCTACCAGAGGTTATTGGACCAAAGTCTTTTAATGTAATGCTAAGGATGTCTTTTGACTTGGTTGGGTTTTCTTTTCCTTCAGTTACTGATATACTTGTTTCTAAGTTTTTTATGGTTTTTCTTCGCATTTGTTTCACTCCTTTAAATTTAGCGCTCCGTTGTTGATTGTATAACTCGTTATTTGAAAGTGTTGGAAAATAATCAAGAGTTCTGCTATACCCGCTTATTTTCCTACAGCACTCGCAGCATTTTCAACCCATTGACCTATGTTGTAATATCCGTTGTCCACTTTCCAGTCGTATATTTGTATATCAACGTTGTAGAGGGAGTTATAAACTTTGGAAATTTGTATAAATTTCTCAATAGGGGGAAATTTTATACTTGGGTTTTGGAGTAAGTCAAATTTTTTTACACCGTTGTTTGAGAGTTCTGCATAAACGAGTTCATTTGATAAATTAGCAACACCGACGTAATGAAAAGGGTTTTCTCCAGCTTTATCAGTCATTCCTTCTTCGTCTTTCAGGTTATGTATCCGGATTCCCAGAAGTGCGTTTCCTCTGTCAAAACTTTTGAGTATTTCGTATCTAACCCATTTTCTTTGATAAGTCTCAGCTCCGATGAGAACTACTGTAACACTCGTTCCTTCAAGCTGTTCGTCTATCCATTTTTTTACAGCTTGTTCTCCTCTTAATTTTAGCTTTTCAAATTCAGCCTTATCGATATAACCTGCTTCTTGGAATGAGCCTTTTGTAACCCAGCTGTTGCGTACTTGGTTCACCCGCCAAATTCATGTTCGTAATGGTAGCTGAAAAATACCTTGCGAGCCATGATTCACAACCTCACAGTAAGAAAAGTATATAAAGTGTTGTTAAGAGTAATAATGAGCCGTGGAATGAGAGTAAAGTTTTAGAAAAAGCTACCTGAAGTAATGTTTTTTCTTGTCCGGTGAACCTACTGTAATTCATGTCGAATAAGTGTTCAGTGGTTTTTAGTCTATTTTCTCGTATCCAATCGTAAAGTTTTCTATATAGCCTTTCGAGCCAGAGAAAGTAAGCATCGAGGTACCAGAAAAAGACGATTGGGATGTAAGTTAAATATGCTGTTATCTCGGTACCCTTAAGTAGCAAAATTCCAATAACCAATGTTATCGACCAACCTTTGATAAGGAACGAGTTGTTCGCCATTCGCTTAATTATCTCTTGAGCTATTCTCAGTTCCTCGAACATTATTTTTAACAGTTCGTCCTTTGTGAATTCCATATGAACTCACCCCTATCTGAAAGTTTTTTCTCTCACATTAAATATTATACCACTTTCAGATAAATAAGATTGCATGATTCTAAGGGTTTTTTGTGGTATAACTATAGTGGGTATAATACAGTTTGCAAGTTTGGGTGTCGAGTCGATATTAATTTTTAAACTGTTTGAAGGTTGGTGGAAATAGTATGAAGGCTCAAAATTTAAGGAATAAGCCTCTTATTGAGGCGATATTTGAAGTGAGATGGGAGCTCGAACAAGATGCTTCTGGTGTTAGGATGGATCCAAACTACAAACTAAACGTTGGTAGGATATATGAAGAACTGAAGCATGATTATCCAAAATATGAACAGTTGCCAACAGCAGGGGTTCCAGATGATTTAGTGCCATATATATAGTACAACATATAGTACAACATAGGTTCAGAAAAGGAGAGAACAGCTGGCCGTTAGTTCAAGTCGGACCTGGGATTTTGACACTTAACGACACGGAAAATTACAGTTGGAACGACTTCAAAAGAAGAATTGAAAAAGTGCTTACTGTGCTTGACAAGGTTAATTATACGGAATACGAGAGTATTTCGTTAATATACATTAACGCAGTAGATTTCAATTTTGCTAAAGAAAATGTTTTTGACTTTTTGAAGGCACATTTTGGGATAGAACTACGTTTACCTGGGCAACTTTTCGAGGATGGAAAGGTTACCGCTCAACCTACAGGATTAGAATTTAGAGTAGATTACCCAACCAAAGAGCCGGGCGGTGTTATTACGTTGCGTATAGAAAGAGGGATTGCATATAATAAGGAATCGCTGATATGGATGCTAAGCGTTAATGCAAATGGTAATGATGTGCCACATAATAAAGAAGAAATTTTGAACTGGGTTGAAAAAGCTCACGACTTAATTGAAAAGTGGTTTTTTATGCTTTTGAGTGATGAACTTCGTAGGGGGTGATTCTAATGCATGAAATTATACAATCTTCCGGTACAATTTCAAGCAGAGGTCAGGTGCAGATACCAGCAAAAATAAGAAAGGTAATAGGTGCTCAGACGGGAGATTTAGTCATCTTTCGTATGCTTGATGACGGAACAATTCTGATGAAAGTGGTGAAAAGAAAAAGACTTTCTGAGTTGTACGGCTCTTTAAAATCAAACGTGAAGTTTTCAAGTTTGGAAGAGGAGACAGAGAATACCAAAAAGATATGGGCAGCAAAGAAGGAAAGTGAGAGGCTGAAGGGATGAAAAAATATTGGATTGATGCATACCTTGCGTGAGATGCCTTAAACTCAGATGCAGAAGGAGTAATTATTTTTGACAAGAATCAATTTGAAAGATTAGGCGTGAAAATAATTGAGCCCGATGCTTTTCTAAAGTAGCATCGGCTCTGATGGTAAGGTTTTTGTTTTGAAATAAGTTTTTTCAGAAGGCTCACCGTGGGTGTTTGATATTGCTGTAGTTCCTACCAGCTGAAGGTTAGTTGTTCTTGATGTGTTTTTGTTGGTCGTGTTGGTTTTTGGATTTCTTTGATATCGTGAAGAGGATAGTTGGATATGAAAAGCTCTTTGCCTTTTCTTGCTTTTGGTTGTTTGTAATTCGTCATTCCATACTGGAGTTCCCAAGGGTAGATGTAGGCAAATGAAAAGAGTTGGCGTACTTCTGGGCAGTCGTCGTATGTGATTAACCAGAGATGCGAGCATTTTTGGACGTTCTGAGCGAATCTTTCATGGTCAAATGTTGTGTGGAGTGTTCCTTTCTTACCATACAACTTTGATTTGGTTGTGCTGTAGTATGGTGGGTCTAAGAATATGAAGACTTTTTCCCCATTTTCAAATAAGAGAGGTTCATAGTCTCCGTGGGTGATTTTGAAGTCTTTGATTATTTTGGAAACTTCCCAAAGTTTTTCGATAGCACTGATAGTAAATCTGCGTTCAAATGCATGCTGTGAATAGCCACCAGAATCGACTGTCCCAGAGAAACTGATTCTGTTAAGGATAAAAAATCTTACCGCCCTTTCAAATTCTGTCCCGTCAGTTTGGTTAGACAATTCTAAGAAAAGTTTTTTACCATCCGTTGTTGTAAGTTTGATTCTCATAATTTCGTCTATCAGCTCTGAAGGATTATCCCGTAGTGTTTTCCAAAAGCAAATAAGGTCGTAGTTGAGGTCGTTTATCCAAATATTAACATGTGGATAGAGTTGTTTGATGGCAAGTGAAACAGAACCTCCGCCTACCATTGGTTCTCTGAATTCTTGTATATTATTCGGGATTTTTGGTATTATTAAATCCAGTGCTTTTGATTTTCCACCAGGGTATCTGAGTACGTTCTTTATCAAATTTAGTCACCTCTTTTGTGTTCGACCAGTTCCAACTGAAAACGATTAAGTAATGCTTAATTTTCGAGATTTTCAAAAAAGTTTGACTAATGTATGTATTATTCTTCGTATTCCAGATATTGCTCAGGTGCTTCGCCAAAGGTTTCGAGGATAGTGGGATATCTGATATTTTGTTCAGGTTCAACTATCTTCTTTAATTCGACAATGAAATGCCATTCATCACCGTAGTCGAATAGAAACAGCATTCTCTGGCGAGGTTTTTCAAATATTTGGCTGACTTTTGTGTTTTTAACTCCTTTTCTGATGGGCCGGTTTTTAAATGGGTGTTTGAGTTTTTCTGGTGGAAGACCTTCGAATATTTCCTCCGGTTCTATTATGTTTTCTTTTTCTTCCAAATCGACGTTCAGCTCGTATCTTATTTTTGAACTAGCCCAACTTTTGGTGTTGTCATAAAATCCGAAGAGGTGGTCGAATCTAAAGCCAAAAGCATCGATGATAGTTCTTGCGAGCCGATACAGTGTTGTCCTGCCCAAAACGGCTATAACTCTATAGGGTGGTTCTTTGACTTTTTTGAAAAAAGATTCACTCGCAAACGATTTTCCAAGGGTTATTTTGAAAATATAAACCATGTTGTTTTTGTTTGTCGAGTTTTTCTTGACCTTTTTCATTTTATTTGGAGTTGAGTTGGGGAATATCTTGTCGTTTTGTTTCCCACCGTTGCTTACCATCGTCATCCTTCCTTTTTGGATTTCTTTTCAATTATTCAAGTGGTCTTTCATTCTCTAACGTAATTATATCACAGGCTAAAATCTTTTGAAAAAACAAGGGATTTTGTGGTAAGATATAAACGAGAACTGGCATATAAAAAGAGAAGGTATAGTAAGTTAAGAAAGAGTGAATGATGTGTGTCGAAAACGTAACCATGTGTCCGTTTTAAGGTTTTGGTTGTTAAACAGGACAAAGTTCAAGGTTTTTAAAATCATTTATTTAAAATGCTTAATAAGTATCACCCTAAAGCACAAGAAACAAACAGGACAGTTGTTGGTGGTGGAAAGATGAATAATGACTTAACAAAGTTAATAGAATGGAGAAGGAACCTGCTCAAGCTAAGTGTAATTCAGATACCAAACACTGAATGGCTGTATATGTTGACTGAAGAGACGAGGAACTCACTTATGATAGAAGGGATTTTTGCAACCGATGAAGAATTGGAAGGGGTTCTGAATGGAAGGTACAAATCAAGCAGAGAGGTTGTAAATTATTTTAGAACTGCAAGTTTCTTCTACGACTTAGCTTTTGAATATTACAAAACAGGCGAAAATCCTTATTCATTAGCTATTGTTAGGATGTGCCACAAGAAGTTGTTCGAAGGGATTATCAGCAATTCAGAAAGGTTGGGTAATTTTAGGAATGGTCCAATCAAAATAACAGGTGCAAAGATTAAACCACCTGAATACGATATTTCAGATTGGGTAAGTTTTTGGCTCAAATACATTCAGTTTGTGTATGATAACCATCCTGTCCATGAAGCAACTGCGAGAGCTCATGTTCTTTTTGAAAGTATCCATCCTTTTGAGGACGGTAACGGCAGAATCGGACGGATTTTGATGAATTTCTATTTGATTTATCATGGGTATATTAATATCACAATTAAAGGAATGGAGCAAAAAGAGAGGAATGAATATATAAAGGCTTTGGAAAATGCTGAAAAGGGAATAAGAAGGTTATTTAAATATTCTCCAAAGGATTTATCTGCCGAGCAAGTAGATAAAATGTTTTCAAGCGATGATACGAAAAAACTTTCAGCGTTGCTCGGACTTGCTTTGATAGATGCGCTTGATAGACAGATTTGCTCTGCCAATAAAGATAAGCTAATTTCGGCGGATGAGTTTGCAAAAAGGATAGGAAAGACTACTGATGCGGTGAGGAAGATGATTGAAAGAAAGAAATTGATAGCTACAAAACCGGCAGGTAGATGGTTTGTATACCCTGAAATGATGGAACGTTAGAGAAAAGGTAATATTGTTGGATTCTTGGTCATACAGTTTACCGAACGTGTTCGAATTGTGGGGGTGAAAAAGTATGCCGTATGATTCAATAAATTTAACTGCAAGGGTAGAATGGCGTGATGAATTGCTTGAAAACTTTGTGGAGGATATAACCGTGGAGCATTTGGATGAGCTGATTTGGGAGGAGGCTTTCCATTCTTGCAGGCTCGATGGAGTTTACGTGGAACGTGAGGATTTGGAAAAGATTAAACAGATAGCTGCCCAAAAGGAGAAATACATGGATGGTATCGTTGAAAAAATCTTGTCTGGAAAATACAGTGATGCTCAGGTGGAAAAAATTCTAACTGACCTTACAAGAAATTCGTTTAAGGGTATAGACCCCAACTGGGCACAGGTAATTAGGTACTACGAAGTAGCTTCCTCGGTGTACGCATTAACGTTGGAAGAAGGTAGGAACATCTTTGGTTGGTTGGGATTGTTACCAAAGATTATACATGCAAGCCTCTTTTATGGACTTCCAGAAATGTCGAATGTTGGTCAGTACAGGAAAGGGAAACCGAAAGAAAGATTAGGATACGCCGATGTCGATGATATGCTAACAGATGACGCATTGCTATCACCACCTATGAGTTATATAGAAGAATGGATGAGTCTTTGGTCTATGTACACTGTAGTAGTGTTAACTAATAGGTGGACCTTAGATGTTGCTGAGCATTCTCATGCACTCTTTATGAGTATTATACCTTTCGAATATGGAAATGGACGGGTTGGAAGAATCCTCATGAACGTAATACTTCTAAGCAACAGGTTTGTGAATGCAGTTATCCCTTCAGAAGGTAAAGAGAAAGAAATGTATTTGGAAGGACTTGACAGGGGGGCTACATTCTTCTGGAGCTTTACGGATACACACCCCGCATACGTACTTGAAGACTTTAAGATGTCTTTTATTGCTGAGCGGTATGATTCATATAGAAGTGGACATCTGATAAAGTCTATAGCTTATTGTGTTATGGATTCGTATGACAAATTATTAACAAAATTTCTGGAGGATAAACTGATACCACTGAAGGATTTCGAAAAACAACTTGGGAAGAAAGCATCCTCAGTGAGGCATATGTTGGAAGCGAGAAAATTAATACGTAAAAAGATAGGTAAAGAATGGTTTGTGTATCCTGAAGTTTCTCCGTGGTAAGAGCCTGATATGAAGACTTAACTTTTAGGTTTGGAAAACTTTTTATACCCGACAAGTGTCGAAGTACTCTTTAAGTTTTAGGTTTTGACGATATTGAAATGGAATGAATGTTGTTAGTTCAAGTCCCATAACGAAAAGCCCAATGAACGTTACGAATTTCCGATGATTAACAAGGGCTTTTAGAGCATAGAATAACGGAAAGAGAAGATTTTGTGCTTATGAGAAAGGCTGAAACAATGTTTGCAGACTTTACAAAGGAAATGATTGACTTTATTTTTAGAGAAAGGACTTTGTAGGAAAGAGATATAAAAAATACAGTGTCCTTGGATAATTTCCGGTGGAAGAATAAGGAAAGTTGTGTTAGATGTATAACGATATGCTCAATGGAAGCGTTCAAAAAAAGCAGGAAATGGGAGCACTCAAAGCTGTCAAGACTAAGTTCTAAGACAGAGGGATGTAAAGAGGGAACACTTACAAAAGATAAAGTTACAAGTTAGGTCTTTTGAACCTTTCAATATGAATTAACCCAGTTGGCAAAAGCTTTGGACATTAATTTTGATATGAACATATCGTTTCTAAATGAAATGAGAATCTGTCGATGACATCGGTGACGGCTTATTATAGAGGGAGGGCATGGAAAATTGGTATCTCAAGAAAACAAATTCCTTTTGTTTAGAAAATACTTAACATTCTCTATTGGAACTTGGGTAAGTGCTGTCATCTCTTTTTTGTTTTCTCCTATAGTAAGCTGGTATATCAGTCCTGGTGAATACGGGAAGTGGAGTATGTTCTGGACAGTTCAAGGATTCTTGCTAACAGTTGTTTCCTTAGGCCTTCAAAATTCACTTATGAGGTTTTATTTCGAAAAGTCAGAGAACGAGCGTCCAAAACTCATTTTCACTGCATTCATGCCAACCTTGGTTGCTTGGGCTGTTTTGAGCTTACTTGTTGTATTTTTTAGAACAAAAATCAATATTTTCATACTTGGAGAGGGCAGTGTTCCCGTTTACTTATGGCTCATTTTTTCAGTTCTATTGGGCAATGTTTTCAGTTTTGTTCAGACGATATTAAGGATAAACAATAAAGGTATAAAATATTCGTTCTTGCAGGTAACATCTGTGGCATTTAATCTAGGGTTTTCGGTGTTGTTTCTTACCATTTCTTACAGGGACTTCAGGGCACTTTTGTATGGGGGAATCCTTGGAAGCTTTTTTGCCACAACCTTAGGAATCGTAATGGTGAGTAAAGCAAAAATTCTGCCTCATTTCGACAAACAGCTCTTTCTTGAACTACTTCATTATGGGTTTCCGTTCATTTTTGCTAGCTTGTTGTGGTGGTTACTGAACTGGACAGACAGACTGGTCTTGCGCTTTTACACTAATTTTTTCGAAATAGGACTCTATTCAGCAGCTTTTAAACTTGTTCAGGGTATGGGTATTTTTACAACCGGTTTTTCAACGTTATGGTATCCATTTGCGTATGAACAGTACGAGAAGAACCCAAATAACAAGAAAGTATTTTCTAAGGTGTTCGATTATGTTTCTTTTTCGATGATTTCAATGGGCTTATTATTTATGTTATCGAAAGATATAGTTTTTATACTTTTCTCAAAAACATATAGGCAAGCTGCAGCCATTACTCCATTTCTTTTACTTTTACCTATAATGTCCACAGCTTGTGTAGTAGTTGGTCGTGGTATTGATTTTATGAAAAAGACCTATTGGGGGATAGTGATTGATGGAATAACATTTGCTTTCAACTTGATAGGAAATCTTTTGCTCATACCTATTTTAGGAGCGAAAGGAGCAGCGCTTTCAACAGGCCTTTCATTTATATTGTTTTTTTTCTTAGAGAGCACAGTATCGATGAAGCTTTATCCCGTTGACTACAAGCTTAAAAGTTTTTACGCAGCAACCAGTATTTTTGTTTTTGCGTCTGCTATTAACAGCTTTTCCGTAAATAAGTTAATAAATTCCGTTTTAACATTTGTTGCACTGTTGGTTGTTATTTATATATACTTCGGCATTTTCAGTGAAGTTTTAAACATTGCACGCGATTATCTTGCAAGAAAGTTTGGAAAATTTAGAAAAGACTAAAAGTACTGACAGGAGGAGGATTTCTAATATGCTGCTTAGTAACCTTGTGACAAAAACGTTTAAGTTTATGCTAAGACCTGTGGCTAAGAATTTATTAGCAATGTATTCATTACCTCACCACACTAATAACTGCACAAATTTTACAGAGTCAGGTAATGATAGTTTTTACAAAATAAATTTGCTTGACAGGTTTATGACATGGTACTACTTTGTCAGGAGGTTTAGAAACATCAGCGCAACAGATATCGAAAATCACCATCTATGTTCCTCAGAGCAGATAGAAGAGTATATTCAGTTCAGCGATGAAATAATTAACAAAAGAAACTCCGACGAAATAAAGATTTCCATTGTAACCCCAAACTACAACGGAGGAAGGTTTCTTAACCAACTGCGGAACTCGTTGATTCGGCAAACTATAGCACGTCAAGTTGAATGGGTTATAGTCGATGATGGTTCAACAGACGAAAGTATGATGTTTTATGAAGGGCTCATTAATGAAGACAAACTTGGGGCAGTTAGGGTGTTTAGAAATTTTCAAAACTTGGGAGCTAGTAAAGCTTTGAACATAGGTTTTTCAAAGGCAAGTGCAGATGTTATTGGATGGGTTAGCGTTGATGATTACTATGAAAGTGTTGATAAATTAGAGAAAGACCTTGGAATGATTCAAGACGGTGCGGATATAGTTTATTCATCGACTACCTTATCTGTTTCTGAAAAAGGCAAAGTTCTTTCCCGGAGTAAGGTACCGGATTTAGTTAAGTCTGGCGATTCAACAATGAGGTTTCTAATCAACTCTTTCAATAACTATATAAACTCTTCTTCTCTCGTTATGAAGAGGGAACTGTTCGAACAACTGGGTGGATTTAACACAGCACTTGGAAATGTGGATGGAGATTTTGACTTGTTTGCACGTGCTGTGATATTAGGAAAGAGAATAGAATTTTCGGATACTATAACAGTTATTGGGGTGCATGAGGGTCAAACAGGAAAGAATTCTGCGAAAATGTTCTTGGGTACTAACTTGACAAGGTTATCATACACGAGATTTCTGATAAATTCTGGGGAAAAAGAGGAACTTTATCACTCACTAAATCACTCACTAAAGCTTTTTTTGGAATATTTCAAACATTATAAATTCGCTGTTATTGGTAGCCTGATTGAAAGACACTATCTTTGGTTGAAAGAACTGATGAAGGAAAAGTTTGATAGGGTCTTAAACGAACTATCATTACCCCTGGATGTTAGAAGAAAAATGGAATTAGCTGAGAATAAAATTTACCAGCTCAGCGATGAATTTATGCAAACAGCGGTGTTCCAAAAGTTCGCAGAGCTTTACAAAAAGCAAAAGAAAACGACAAAGTGAAGGAGGTAGAACTACTATGAAGATCCTGGTGACTGGGGCACTTGGTTTTATTGGGAAGAAACTATTTTCACGTTTGAAAGAACAAGGGCATGATGTACTCGGTATCGACCTTGTGATAGCGGATTACGATGACTATATCCGTGGTGATATCACCTATTTTGAGGATGTATGGCGTTTGTTTAAGGAGAATAACGGATTTGATATGGTTATCCACCTTGCTGGAGAAGTGGGAAGACTAAACGGTGAAGAATATCCGCAAAGAATGATTTATGTTAATGAAATAGGCACTCTAAATTTGATCAAGATGTGCCTCGAGTATGATAGCAAACTTGTGTACTTCAGTACTTCGGAGGTGTATGGTACACTTTTCGACGAAAAAGAAGTTAGAGAGGAGGACTTGTTTTTACTTAGTCCAGTCAGGGTAACGAACATCTATGCCATGAGCAAGTTGTTTGGTGAGGGTATAGTTAACCATTATGTCAAGAACTATGGATTACTTGCGGTAGGAATAAGACCGTTTATGGTCTACGGACCGGGCGTTGTCGCATCTAAGTATAAGTCAGCCATCGACCAGTTTGTTTATAACGCACTCAATGACAAGCCTTTTACTGTACACAAAGGTTCGGAAAGAGCTTGGTGTTATGTCGATGACTTTGTCGAGGGAGTTTTGACAGTGATAAACAGACATGACTTTAAACCAGGTGTATATGAGGCATACAATGTTGGAACACAGGAATACATTGCTACCGAAGAACTTGCACGACTGGTACTTGAGCTTACGGGAAAATCGCCAGAACTAATGAAAGTCGTTGAACTTCCGGATAAGTTCATTTCAGGAAGAAAGCGCTTTTCAAATGAGAAACTGAGAAAACTTGGCTGGGAGCAGCGTGTTCCATTACGAGAAGGACTATTAAAAGTAATAGAATGGCATAGGAGTATGATAAAATGAAGGTAGCGGTTATTGGGGCAGACGGTTTTATAGGGACAAATTTGGTAAAGTATCTTGGAAAAATTCATGATTTAGAACCTTTGCCTATTGTTTTCAGGAACCAGCCAGATAGTTTGTTTTTCGATGAGTTTCTATCTCAATCAAAGAAAGTAGATGTAATTATTTTTGCAGGTGGAAATTCAAACCATTATGTAACCAACGAAACAATTTACAAAGTTATAGAAATGGATAGCAAGTACATCCTCCAAACTATCGAACACGTAGAAAATAAGCTCTCGATTCTAATCTCAAGTGCTGCGGTTTATTACGGCTATAAAGGGGTAGTCGATGAAAATACGTGCGCGAAGCCGTCAGTTAATTATGGTATTTCAAAGCGGACTGCCGAATTGTTGTTTGAAAAAAGTATTAGAGACAAAAAATCCAAAGGAATTGTTCTGAGATTGACACATGCATACGGCCTTGGAGAAAGGTCTACAAGGCTCTTCAGCAAAATTGTAAATTGTCTAAAACAAGGAACAGAACTAATTGTGTACGGCAAAGGAGAATCTTATATCAACCCTGTTCCTGTGGAATTCTTGGCACACGTGATTGCTCGTCTCATACAAGATAGTCCAACAAGTGAAATTGATTATTACAATGTTGGTTCATACGAACCAGTGAAGGTAAGGGACATTGTTGAGGAGGTGCACAAAAGATTCGGACTAAAGTATTTGTTTGAAGGTGAGGAAACGCAGTTGGTTGAATTCATAACATCAACAGAGAAATTAAGACAACGAGGAATATTTTTAGAAAATGCCATCGAAGTTTATCTCAACCATGTGCAGAAAAGTCTCTTATAATTGATTAAGTTTCAACAACAATGACTTCAAATTAAAAACCGGTTGGTCGGATTTTTGCCGACCAACTTTTTTGTTTCCTCGTTCTAAGCGTTAAGATTTGCAGAAGCCCAGCGCGAAAGAATGATTTCCATATTGCTTATGCACACAGGTAAAGATTACAAGGTTATAGTACACAGGAACCGTCAAGATGTGACATGGGGAGACTGCTACTCTTAATCACCAGGTTTGTTCTTACAAATCTTCGAATATTGAAAATCCTTGCTCATAGAAATTCCAACGAAGCGTTATTACTTAATTGTCTGTTTTGCATAGCTTTCTCACCGTACTTTATATGTCATATGTCCCAATTTGTTTTGTAACGAGTTCAATACTTTTAGTCTGAGAATTGCAAAAGAGTTCTTCGAACAGTGCTGCGACTGGTTACTAAGAGCTCTACAAGACTAATAGCATTTTTAACGCAAAAGCTTCAAAGAAAGAAAAGACAGTCAAAAGAATTTAGAGGAAAACCTAGCTTATTCACATCTTTGAAGCAAATGTTTACCACCCCATCCCGAGCACCCACATTGGAATAGCATTCCTAACAGGCAGGTCGATGTCATCTCGGATGACAAAATCTGCCTGTTTTGGTTTTTTGTTTGCTCCTCCAATTTCTAAGCGAATTCCGTTGAAAATTAAATCACCTTTTGTTTCATCTTTTTCAGCAAATAGTGTGCCTTTGTTTTTCAATGAAAAGACAACAAAAGCCTCTCGGAAGTTTGCTGTTTCTGCTTCCAGAACATTGTAAATAACCGGGTCAGCGAAGAATATCTTTGAGCCTTTGGAGTATGGCTTTTCAATCGGTGATTTTTGAACGATAGTGATTAGCCCAATTTCCTCCATTGCAAAGAGAAGTTGATAGAGTTTTTGTTTACTGACAGCCCAATCTCTGCTCATGGCTTCGATGTTAATTCGTGGGATTTTTGAATACGCTAAGTGGCTGACTATTGCTTTCATGACACCGAAATGGTTTTCACTGAGTTGTCCAACTATGTATGGAATATCTACGTATATGCTTTTTTCAAGGACGTTTTTCACACGCTCAGCAAAATTTCCTTCCTGGTAAAAAGGTCTTGTTCCATTTTCTTTGTATGCTTTGAAATACTTAAGAATGTCTATCTCTCTTAAGATTTCAGGAACGATTTGTAGTGAAGTTCTGTCAAATGGGTCAGGTATTTTTGGAAGCTCTTTACCTGTTTCAAAGTAAATGTATTCTCTGAGGGACATCAGAGGTAGGTTGTGGACAACGAACCTTCTTGAAAGGTCGGCGATGCCTTTTCTCAGAATGATTGAGCTACTATCACTAAGCCATATTGCCTTGTTTGGAAAAAAGTCATACAGACTCTTTATATGCAAAGACCAATCTTTCAGGTAATGGACTTCGTCGATAATCAGTCCGTCGTAATGTATGAGAATGTATTGTGCTAAATCTTGGAAAGGAGTAGTATATATAATCGGGTCGTCCGCAGAGATGTAAAAGAGGTTTTTCTCTTCTACTATGGAGAGAAGGAAAGTCGTTTTCCCACTACCCCGGGGTCCGGCAAGCAAGATGCCTCTACTTGTGAAGTGACGTTTTAATTCCTCAAAATAAGGACGTCGTTTCTGAGGAAGAAAGGAAATCACCCTTTTCATGCGAAGCTCCAACAATTCAATCACGTTTTCTACGGTCATATAACGCCCTCCTTAAGATACAGTCTATTCAACAAACTATATTATATCACGATTCGTTCCATAATAGAACGAATTTTTTGAAATTATGAAAAAATCGTTCCTTAATAACACGAATTTTTAAATAAATCGTTCCATGCTGGAACGAAAAATAACCGACCAGGGATTCCCTGGTCGGTTTTTGAATTTTTCTGCTTTTGATTAATCGTCTTCTCCATCGGAGTAAAATAATTCATTGACTTCCGCCAGCTCGTCGGGAGAAACGTAGTCAAAGCGAATGGGTGTGAATGGTAAGTGTGTGCATTTTGGAGGTTTTTTGCCGTACATCATTATCGATACAACCTTGTTTCTTATATACCAATTGAGAAATTGTTCTTCATCGCCCCTTCCGTCGAATTCTTGTAAGCCTACCATGAGGATATACCAGATTGTCTGTTCGAGGTCTTCGTAAGAATAAAGGAACGCTTTGTTGATACCCCAAAAGTAAGCGGTCCACCGACGGACGAGATGTTTGTAGCTAAGAACTTTATTGTGCCATTGGTTGGTATCTTCTGAAGTTTCTTCTGTCAACGCTTTTTCTTTACATTCCCCTTCCGCAAATTGTTTTTGAACATGCTTTTGCTTGTTTTGTTGTTCCATTGGAATAACCTCCTTGCAGAGAGTTTTTTCGAGGATGGTTACCAGTGGGGGTAGGTATACTAATGTATACATATAATACCAAAATTTAAGCCCCTGTGTCAAGGGGAAGGTATGTTGCAAAATTATAAAACCGCCCGTCAATTAGATGTATCTACCAATTTTGCGCCATTTTTGGAGAATCTTTTGTTACAAAAATGGATACAACTAATTGGAGGTGGTTGTATGGGAAGTTTTGTTAATCCGTTTAAGATAGGCAAGACGTATAGCCCAGAGAATTTTATTGATAGAAAAGAAGAATATGGGTATTTGGTCGGTGCGGTTGAGAGTGGGAACAATGTTGTAGTTGTTGCTCCGAGAAGGTTTGGCAAGACTTGGCTTTTGCAAAAGTTCATAGCTGAAGGTGGGTATCCAGTAATCTATCTTGACTTGTTCGGCTCTTTTTCACTGAAAGGTTTTGTGCAAAAGATGATGAAACAAGGATACGAGTTGCTGAAAGGGAAAAGCCCTATGAACTTTGTGGGTAGGTATCTTAAGCATATTGCAAAGCATGTGAGTTTTTCTGTGGATATTGGTGGAGTTTCGTTTTCGATAGACGGTGAACTGAGCGATGAGTTACTTATTGAGCAGATGTATGAATTATTGGAAGGTGTGCAAAAGGATTTAGAGAAGAAGTTAGTTATTGTGCTCGATGAGTTTCAGGCTTATAAGTCCATTAGTGAGAAGCTACCGGAAAGTTTGAGAAGTTTTTACCAGGTGCAAAAAGATGTAGTGTTTGTTTTCTCAGGTTCGATGAGGCATATGATTGAAGAGTTATTCTTTGAAGAGTCAGGTGTTTTGTATCATTCTTGCTTGAGAATAGATATTGGAAAGATGCTTCCTGAAGATGAGAGTGTTGAGTATATTGTTGAAAAGTTCAATGGCACTGGGAAAAAGATACTATTGGAGGATGCAAAGAGGATATATGCGTTTACAAAAGGGCATCCGTATTTTCTCCAACTTCTGTGTTATGAGCTGTGGGATAAGGTAGAAGGAGTGATACACAAAGAAGAAATAGATGTTGTTTTTGATAGTCTTTGCGAGAGGGAGTCGTATGGGTATGAGTTAGTAATTGAAACGCTTGAATACAAGTATCTGAAAAATGTGCTAAAATTAATTAGTGAGCAAGCAGGGGATTATTTTAGTAATGCCAACCTTCAGAGATACAAAATCCCGAATGCCACTACATTAAATAACTTGCTTAAGAAACTTAACGAGCGAGGAATAATCGAAAAGCTCGGAAGGGGAAAATACCAGATAATCGACCCATTGTTTGAAAGGTATGTGCTGAAGAGAATGGAATAACGAAAGTTGGTGGTGCTTTATGAAGGTTTTGTTGCTTACTTATTTCTACCCCTATGTGAGTAATCCTTTGAGAGGAATTTTTGTGACAAAAAGGATTGAACAATACAAAAGGATAGGGATAGATTACACCGCAATTCCCATAGGATTTGGGGAAGGGGCTATTTTTCGTTTTTTCAGACAAGTTTTGGGGAAAAAATCGATGAAGCCGATTGAGAAAATAGGGAATGTAGAGTATTCTATTGTGGAATCCAGAGGTGCATTCCCATGGGTGTTATGGCAAATTACAAGAAGATTGAACATTAAACGGGAAGAAGAAATTGTCAAAGCTTTCTCAAAGTATTTAGCAAAGAAGATAGAAGAAAGTTTTGATGTGTCTTCGTATGATGTAATCCATGCGCATGGGATGTACACACCACCCGCGGGGTTGGTTGCAAAGATACTTGGAGAGAGGTATTCAAAACCTTATTTAATTTCTCTTCACGGAAGTGATGTTAATTTTGTGATGGAGCGAAGAAAGAGCTACTTGGATGTTTTAGAGTTTGCTTCTGCGGTTATCTTTGTGAGTGATGCACTTTTGAAAAAAACAATGGCACTTGGATATTCGGGGAAGAATGCATACGTAATCCCTAATGGGTATGACCCTGATATCTTTAAACCTTTAGATAAGAATAAAATAAGAAAGCAGTTGGGGATATATGAGGAAGGCTACAAATACGTTGGATTTGCTGGGAATTTGATAGAGATAAAGCGAGCTGATAAACTTGTAGAGATATTTGAGTTGGTGAGAAAAGGATATCCAAAAGTTAGGTTTCTTGTAGTTGGAGATGGTTATTTGAGAGCAAAGATGGAGCAAGAAGTGAAAGATAAAGGATTAGAAGTTTTGTTCACAGGAAGGTTAGACCAATCGGAGGTAGCGAAATACATGAATGCAATGGATGTTATGGTTTTGCCAAGTAGAAACGAAGGTTTTGGAGCAGTTGTTATCGAAGCCCAAGCATGTGGGACATGTGTTGTAGGAAGTAGCAATGGGGGTATACCTGAAGCAATAGGATTTGAAGAATACGTGGTTGAAGAAGGACAAAATTTTGAGGAAAGATTTGCCAAAAAGGTTGTTGATGTGTTACAAAATGGATATGACGCCCAAAGGCTTATTGAAAGGGCGCAGAAATACACTTGGGAGAATATCGTCGGAATGGAAAAAAAGATTTACGAAGAAGTAGTTACCGAAAGACTAAAGGGGTTCTGATGAATGGCCGATAGAAAATTTGCAATCAATGGTTTGGAGGTGTCTCTTGTGAGAATTGGTATTGTCTTTGGCACAAGACCGGAAATCATTAAGGTCGCACCTGTGTATTTGAAGGCAAAGGAAATGGAAAAAGAAGGTATTGAGGCAGATTTTATTTGCACTGGTCAGCACAGGGAAATGGTTGATATGATGAAGGGAATTTTTAACGTTGAAGCGGATATCGATATGAATATCATGACCGCAAATCAGACGTTAAATGAGGTGATGTACAAAGTCGTTCGTGGATTTGAGGAATTGTTAAAAGAAAGGCACTATGATTGGATTTTTGTCCAAGGTGATACAACCACAGCAATGGCGGCAGCACTCGCTGCATTCAATAGAGGTGTGAAGGTTGGACATATTGAAGCAGGTCTTAGAAGCGGGGATTTGTATGACCCATTTCCCGAAGAGATGAATAGAAGAGTCATCGACCAAGTTTCTGAGAGGATGTTCGCACCAACGCAAAGGTCAAAAGATACGCTGTTGAGAGAAGGATTTGACGAAGAAAGAATAATAGTTACAGGCAACACGGTAATTGATGCGCAAATGTATGTTGTAAATCATTTCGCCCTTGATGATGTGAGAAGGAAGATAATTGAACACGACAATTATTTTCTTGTGACGTTGCATAGGAGAGAAAATATAGGGCAGAGGATGAGAAATATCCTGAGGGCGTTGAGAAGGTTCTCTGAGAAAGAAGGAATAGAAATCGTCTTTCCAGTGCACAAAAATCCGAAGGTTAGGGAAATTGTATACGAAGAGCTCGGCAATTGTAAAAATGCGCATTTGATAGAACCTGTGGACTATGTCGAGCTCACAGCTTTACTCAAAGATGCAAAGTTTGTTGCAACGGATAGTGGAGGTATCCAAGAAGAAGCACCAACGTTTGGAAAATTCGTTGTTGTGTGTAGGGAAACAACAGAACGACCAGAGCTAATTGAGAGTGGATTCGGTCTATTGGCAGGGACAGAGGAACAGAAAGTTTTTGAAGCACTTTACAAAGCTTTGGAATTTAGGGCAGGAGAGTTGAAAAATCCATTTGGCGATGGGCACGCATCGAAGAGAATATTGAAAGCCATATTGGGGTGAGTAGATGAAGAAAATTCTGATGATTGGTTACATGCATCCAAAATATGATAAGCGCGTTTTTAGGACTGTCCGAGCGCTCTCAAAGTATGCAAAAGTGATTTATCAGTACCTAACAGATAAAAGCGAAAATGAACATGAAGAAGGTAATGTTCGATATGTTCCAATACAATGGACTGAGAATATACACGCAAATGCTATTGCAAAGTTATGGAAAAGAAGAACGCTTGATAAAATGATAATGGAGTTAATTAAAAAAACAGAGTTTGATATTTTGTATATGCACCATTTCTTGCCCTCCAGACCACTTGAACCCTTTAGATACGCAAAAAAGGCGGGTAAGAAGGTGGTATATGATATCCACGAATACCACCCGGAAAATTTCCTCTCAAATCTGCACGGGATGATAGGGGAATTGAAAATTAGAGTAATGAAGAAAATATTCGAAAAGCAAATTGGTTTGTCGGATAAGTTGATTTTTGTGTCACAAGAAACGATGATGTACTCAATTGGAAATAGAGATAAAAATGTTTTGATTGTTCCAAACTATGCGGAAATGATTACTCCAAGTGGTGAGAAAAGAAAGGAAATAGTTTTCGTAGGCAAAATAACAAGAGCTCTCGGAGATGAAAAGCAGGTTATAAAAGAACTTATCAAAGAAGGGTTTGTTTTTAAGATAATTGGGATGGATTCAAATATTTTTTCAGACATAGAACACGTTTACACTGGTTTTCTACCGTATGAGAAGATGATGGAAGAGATATCAAAAGCGTCATTCAACTTCATATCTTACAGTTTTCCTAGCGGAGAACCAAGAAACTACGCTTTCTCTCTTCCAAACAAATTTTTTGACTCACTTGGTGCTGGTACACCCGTGATTGTCAAGGAAAGTTTTGTTTCTATGAGAAAGATAGTGGAGGAACTTGGAGTAGGTGTCGTTATAGACCCTAAGGATGTGGAAGGTTCTGTTAGAAAGATTTTGGAAGCATATAGAAATTATGATAAGCTTATAGAAAATATCGAAAAGCACAAAGAAAAATTTGTTTGGGACGAGAAAAAGGAGAGAGAGTTTGTAAAATTCATTCTAGATTGAGGAGGTTTCGCTATGAAAGTTCTTTCCTTAGTCGGTGCAAGGCCACAGTTTATCAAGGAAGCTGTTTTACACAAGGAATTTGAAAAGGCGGGAGTTCAAGAAGTTTTGGTTCATTCTGGGCAACATTATGATTTCAACATGAGTGATGTGTTTTTTGAGGTGCTTGATATCCGAAAACCCGGTTATTATCTGAACGTAGGTTCTGGATTACACGGTGAAATGACTGGAAAGATTATGATTGAATTTGAAAGGGTGGTTCTTGAAGAGAAGCCAGATGTGATAGTTGTCTACGGCGATACGAACACAACACTCGCTGGTGCAATTGTTGGGGCAAAATTGAAGATTCCCGTGGCACACGTTGAGGCGGGTTTGAGGCAAGAGCCAAAGGATATGCCTGAAGAGATTAACAGGGTGCTTACAGATAGAATTTCTAAGTATCTATTCTGTCCTTCACAGTTGTCTGTTGAGAATCTAAAGAAAGAAGGCATCGTCGATGGTGTTTATTTCACTGGTGATGTGATGTACGATTTGTTTTTGATGATGGAGCCTATGTTTAAATACGATGTATTTGAAATCTTACACCTTGAAGAAGGAAAATATATTGTTATGACCCTCCACAGAGATTTCAATGTGGATAACAAAGAAAAGTTTGAAAAGATTTTAAGTGAAGTTTCAAAAGTTGCCGAGGAAGTAAGGGTTGTCTTCCCAGTTCATCCAAGAACACGTAAGAGAATTTCTGAATTTGGTTTGGATGGGTATCTGAAAAATGTTACTGTAATCGACCCGATTGATTATTTAAACTTGATGGGCTTGGTGAAGAAGTCTTGGAAGGTTATCACCGACAGTGGTGGACTTCAAAAGGAGGCGTATTTTGCTGGTAAACGAGCTGTTGTTGTAATGCCTGACACAGGTTGGAGAGAGCTTGTTGAAACTGGATGGAACGTCTTAGCAGATGGTGAAAGGATTTACGATGCAGTGTTTTCTTCTCAAGAAAGACCATATCCAACAGGCTTGTATGGAAATGGTGATGCCGGGAAAAGGATGGTTGAGATTTTAACCAAGTAATGCGAATTAAAGTGAGCAAATAGCTGCCCTATGGGCAGCTATTGTTTTTATCTTTCCAAAAATTCATGCAGTGCTTGAGTGTTTCTTTCGATATTAGTAACGAGAATCCATTGTTTTATTCCATCGATGGTTGCGTATCCTTCTTTGAACGAGCCGTTGATTGGGATTCTGGTGCGCTCGAGCGTGTATTTTGAGTAGTTTTTTGTAGCAAGTGATATGATTTCGTCTCTTGTTAAGTTTGTTTCAATATATGGGAGCACCATATCAATTATCTGTAATTTGGTAGAAAGAGAGGCGTGTTTAAGTTTCTCAAAAACCTGTTCAACGATGCGTTGCTGTCGCTGGACTCTTTCGTAGTCTCCTTTCCCAACTTTTCTAATTCTTGAGTAAGCTAAGGCTTGTCTTCCATTTAAATGATGAACACCTGGTGAGGAAATCTCTCTTACATCTCCTCCGAGGACTTTCTTTAAGTTCCATAGGATATTGTTGAAATTCTCAAGTTCATATGGTTTGATTTCGACTTCAACTCCACCTAAGGCGTCCACAACTTTTTCAAATGCCGCAAAGTCTATTGTTATATATTTTGTCAGGGGTAATTTGAAATTGATATTTATTGTTGTTAGTGCAAGTTTTGGACCACCAAGTTGATATGCACTGTTGATTTTGCGTTTGCCAAATCCCGGAACTTCAATGTAAGTGTCTCTCATTATAGAAACAAGCTTTATAGTTTTTTCGTTGTGATCCATAAAAAGGAGCATTATGGTATCACTTCTGGAATTTTCTCCTTCCCCGTGGGCATCAACACCAAAGAGCGCTATTGCAAATCGATTATTTCTCTGCTTGGGTTGAAAAGTTTCTTGCGAATTGTGATAGTTTGAGCCATAGGCACTGACATCTTCCAGTGAGAATTCGAACGTAAAGTTTATTTTAGATATCTTCGTCTCAAAGTAAAGCCAGAAGATAAATCCAGTAATCGCAATTGCCAGCGAGATTGCAAGGGTTATTTTTAAAAATGTGTACAATTTAAAATCCTCCTCTTGACAACACTATCGTTGCTATTCTTTCCTTTTGAAAATGCCATCGATAGAGCCAAGTCCGTAAGATATGTGGAGTGTGATAAATGCAACCAAGGAGTTTACGAAAATTTTGTCACTGTTGTGTTTAATACCTATCGATGCAGAAAAAAGCGTTACTAATGCGATGTAAAAGAAAAATGGCACTGAGTATATTAGCTTTACAAATGTAGGAATTGATGGGATAAGCGAGAGTATTAATAGCGTAAATAGATAAATGACAAATGACATAGGAATTAGGTGTCTGAGTCTATAGGCTTTTTTTACGTATTTTGAGCTATACGTTACCCAAAATCCATTTGAGTAGTTGTTTTCCCAAAGTTTTTTGAAAGTATCTCTTGCAAAATAATAGGACTTTGCTTGAGGAACGAGCATAATCCTATAGCCTGCGCGTTTTAAACGCAAGTTGAATTCGATATCTTGGTTTCTTATCAGCCGTTCGTCAAATAGTCCTATGTTTTCGAAGATTTCTTTTTTGTATATTCCATACGCAACAGTATCGACATACTCATTGTTTTCTACACCTGTTCTATACTTTGCCCCACCGATACCGAATGGATGCTTTAATACCTCACTTATTGCTATCGCTTTTGGGGTGTTATTTCTGGGGAGTGTTTCCATTAATCCTCCAGCAACATCACAGAGGTTTGACTCGATGGCTTCAACGCAGGCAGATATATAGTTCTCTGAGTAAGTCGCATGTCCACTTGCTATCATTATATACTTCCCAGAAGCGTTTCGTATACCGATGTTTAAGCCGGAGGGTGTGTGCTTTTTAGGATTTTGGAGTATCTTTATTTTTGCTGGATATTTTGAAACATATTCTTCGGCGACTTTCTTTGTATTGTCAGTGCTCATGCCATCTACCACGATGATTTCGATGGCTTTGTAATCGTTGTTGAGTAGGCTTTCGAGTGTTTTTGAAATGGTCTTTTCTTCGTTGTAAACTGGGATAATTACTGAGACTTTGTTTTGAGAATTGATGGCAGACATGTGAATTCCTCCATATGTTTTTTTGTGTTTTTAGAATAGTTCCATTTGAAAGTATATCGCATTTGATTGTATTTTCAACTACAAAAGGAGGCAAACGGTAAGAATAAGTGAGAAGGTTGCAAATTTGGTGGGTTTCAAACTCGGGGTGGGTTTGGAGTGCTGTTTGAAGGGCTTATGGGGGAAATTTAACGATACAGTAACTGTTTTCAGTTTTGATTAGGTTGTTCTCAATTTCTTTAAATAAGTATATTCCCTCGACGAATCTCTTAATGCGCTGAATCTCATCTAAAATGTCTTGTAAGAATAATCTAACGTCCCGTCTTTTAGACATATTTTGCTTCCTCTAAAATGTAAGGAACTTTTATCTTATCCAGTTAACGATTTTATATTTAAATGGTAAAATCTACAATGAGAGACATATAGATTAAGGGGTGGTTAGATGGTTGAAACTAAAGAGATAGATACCTTGGTCTTTGACCTTGGTAGGGTTTTAATACACTGGGACCCGTATGGGTATATGGTTGGAGAGTTTGGCGAAGAGGTTGCTAAGCGATTGGTTGAAAAGGTTTTCAGTGCTCCGGAATGGAATTTGATGGACAAAGGTGATATATCCGAGTCACAGCTTTGGAAGATGATGGAGGAAAGATACCCGGAAGATGCCCAGTACATACATCATATGAAGAATGCGGTGTTGAATTTGCTCAAGCCAATAGAAGAGAACACAAGGTTGTTGCCTATTCTGAAGGCTCATGGGTATCGCCTGTGTGTGCTTTCAAATTTCAGCTACAAGGCGTTTGAGTATGTGTACAATACATTCGACTTTTTCAAGTATTTTGATTGCATGGTTATCTCAAGCCATGTTAAGAAGATAAAACCCAATGAAGATATTTTCTATGAATTAATCGAACGTTGCGGTGTGAGGCCATCGAATTCTTTGTTTATTGACGATAGGGCGGATAATATTGAAACGGCGAGAAGGTTGGGATTCCACGTTATTCATCTTGTTGAGCACACTAAGCTGAAAGAAGAATTGGAGAAAATAATTGGAACTAAGTTTGAATAAGAGATTAAAATTGCTTAGGAGGAGCGATAGTATGGCGGAAATTAAGGATTTTGCATTGATAATGGCTGGTGGGAAAGGGGAGCGCTTTTGGCCACTTTCAACCGATGAAAGGCCAAAACAGTTTTTGAATTTGTTCAGTGATAAGACGATGATACAACTCACTGTTGAAAGGCTCGAAGGACTTGTTCCAATTAATCATACGTTTGTTGTGACAGGTGAGCAGTACGTGGGAATCACGTGTGAGCAGTTGGCGGGACTGCCAAGGGAGAATATAGTCGTTGAGCCGATGGGGAGAAATACAGCGCCAGCAATAGCACTATCGGCTTTCTATATCAAAAAACACTTTGGAAATGCCAACCTTGTTGTTCTGCCAGCAGACCATCTTGTAAAGGATGTCGAGGGATTTAGGACGGCTTTGAGGAACGCGCTGGATTTTATCAAGAAGAATAAAGATGCTGTTGTTACACTTGGAATAAAGCCGGATAGACCTGAGACGGGGTATGGGTATATTAAATTCGTGAAAGAAAATGAAGATGTTAAATACAATGAAACGGTATTGAGAGTGGAACGATTTGTCGAAAAGCCGGCATATGAAGTGGCACTGAAATACTTAGAAGAAGGCAATTATCTGTGGAATGCTGGGATATTCATTTGGAATGTTGATACGATAATTGAGACAACAAGAAAATTTCTTCCAAAGACTTACGAAATTCTCAATAAGTTATTTGAATCACCTGAGGATTCATACGAGCAGTCTTTGAAAGAACTCTATCCTCAGGTTGATAATATCTCTGTTGACTACGGGATAATGGAGCATTACGACAGGATTTACGTTATCCCCTCGGAATTTGGCTGGGATGATGTGGGAAGTTGGACAAGTGTTGAAAGGCACAGCGAGAAAGATGAGATGGGAAATGTGGTTGCAAGCAATGTGTATTATTTCAAGAGTAAGGGAAACATAGTCAAAACGAATAAGAAGACGATTCTGAACGATGTTGAGGATTTGATTGTGATTGAGACGGATGAGTATATAGTGATTTCAAGTAAGAAATCGGCGCAGGGGATTAAGGATATAAAGAAGGAAGTGGGTAAGTAAGTTTGAAAAAATGGGGGATGGGGGTGAGTTTGATGGGAAGCAGGCACTTGGTTTCTTCAGATAATAAAGTTTTTGCATTTAGCAGAGACATGAAACCTGCTCTAATTATTGAAGACGGCGATGAGGTTGTCTTTGAGACGCTTGATTGCTTTTCAAACCAAATAAAAACAACAGAAGATAGGTTGGAAAACTTGGATTGGTCAGAAGTTAACCCGGCAACGGGTCCTGTTTTTGTGAACGGAGCAAAACCCGGGGATGCATTGGTAGTTGAGATACTCGATATCGAAGTTGCAAATCAAGGTGTTATGGTTGCTGGAAAAGGACTCGGACCTCTTGGAGAAAAGTTTGAAGGATTTCATACAAAGATTGTTAAAATAAAAGATGGATGTGCGATGTTCAATGATTTGGAATTACCCATTGACCCGATGATAGGCGTTATTGGAGTAGCACCAAAAGAAGGAAGCGTCAATTGTGGCACTCCGGGACCTCATGGAGGGAATTTGGATACGAGGTATATAAAGAAGGGGGCGAAGGTGATTTTACCAGTTTTTGTTGAAGGTGGTCTGCTTGCTCTGGGTGATTTACACGCACTGATGGGTGATGGGGAAGTTTGTGGAACGGGGATAGAAGTTGCTGGGAAGGTTACAGCAAGAATTTTTCTTAAAAAAGGCTTGGAACTTAGAAATCCTATGGTAATTTCTGAAGGTAGTTTGTTCACTTTGGCTTCAGAAAAAACATTGGATGAAGCAATAAAATCAGTCGTGAGTGATATGGCGGAGTTTGTGCTGAGGTATGCTAATATAAGCCTTGAGGAGTTGACAATGCTGTTTAGCATCGTTGGTAATACGGAGATTTCGCAAGTTGTAGACCCACTTCTGACTGCAAGGTTTAGGATACCGTTGGATGTTCTTGAGAGGTTAGGGTTTTTGATCGAGATGCTTGGTAGTAAAAACGGATACTGTTAATTCGTAATAGGGATATGCGAGCAAAGATTTATCGAGCTTACCCATACTAGGGAAAGAAAATAGTTTGAATTTTTGAGGACAGAAAGTTTCAAGGTGCATTTAATAAATTCTTGAGCGTACATGGGGCTACTATGTTTTGAACATTTGCGTAAGTACAGGGTACATCTTGTTCCAAAAAGGTAGTTAACTGCGCACACTTAGATGTGTTTTTGTGCAAAATTTGGACAGCAAACTTTGTCGCTTAAAGAATACGGCGTTCGGAAGTTTTTTACACTTTTACTTATATGGCGTTAGTCTAAATAAGGAGGGATTATCATGAAACTTGGGTTGATCACATACGATACAGCGCATTTGAAGACCGAGCAGGTTTTGCTGAACTTGATAAAGAAATATGAACCAAAGGATATGACACTTTTTGCTTTACCTTATGTTCCAAGAAAAGAAAGAAAGGTTTTTTTTAACCATCGACCGAATCAAAGTGAAGCTACGCCTACGCAAATTTTGGCAGAAATTTTGGGAATAGAGTATCAACGAGTTGAGAAAGATGTTGAAATTCCTGAAGGTTTCGATTATTATCTGATCCTAGGTGCCGGAATTTTATCAGCAGAATTTATCGAGAAAGCAAAAAAAGTAATAAACTGCCATCCCGGGGTTATTCCAGCAGCAAGAGGTCTAGATGCGTTCAAATGGTCTATCCTAGAAATGAAACCCCTTGGTGTAACCTTACATTATATAGACAAGGAAGTGGATAAAGGAGAAGTCATTTCAATAGTCCCAACCCCCATTTTTAGCACAGATACATTGGAAATGTTGGCAAGACGCCACTATGAAAACGAAATTTATGTTCTAAGCAACTTTGAACACTATCTTGAGAGACCAAAAAATCCTTTTGAAGGTATTGCAGAAGGTGAACCTCATAGGCGGATGCCTTATGAGTTAGAAAGAGAAATGGTTAGTAAATTCGATCAATACAAAGAACATTTTGTTGTTGAACAAAGAAGATGGCTCCATTGATAATTTCTCATTCTTCACACCTCTTTAGGAGCACGACAAATCTAAAAAGCACATCCACTCGATTGAATTTTGGCGAATAGCAAATTTAATACTTACCAAACACAGCACTAGTGGAATGAGAAGATTGTTTAACAATAGATTAGAGAAGGGAAACAGGTATCGTGGCTACTGCAATAATTGAAAGTTATCGCCAACACGAAAACAGGTTGTAGATAAGGAGCATGCGTTGATACAAATTCTACAATACTTCCTGGAATAGTGATTGCCGAAGACACACTCGTTGCTGCAGGTTCGGTTGTTACGAAAGATACCAAACCAAGAAAGATTTACATGGGCGTTCCTGCAAGAGAATACAAAGACGTACCAACAGAACAGTTGTTGGAAAATCAGGTGTATTACAAAGGCTGAGTACCTTTCAAAAACTCTTCAACTTCAATTTTTTGGGGAATTGATGGCTGAGCACCTTTTCTCGTAACAGAGATAGCCGCACATATGTTGGCGTATCTGATGGCCTCGACCAAGCTTTTACCTTCACTCAGGGCCACTGCAAAAGCTCCGTTAAAGACATCGCCAGCTGCCGTTGTGTCGACAGCTGTGACTTTCATTGTTGGAATGTTGAAGAGTCTATTGGAGTCTACATACGTTGCTCCCTTGTCACCGAGTTTGACTATCATAGCCTTCAAACCTAATTTATTGAATTTTTTGAAAGAATCTTCTATTGAAACAAAATCGCCAAAAAACGTTCTGCTAAGTGTTTTAAGTTCTTCCTCATTTGGTGTAAGAAAATCGACGTATCTAAAAATCTCGGGCCTGATATCTTGAGCGGGTGCAGGGTCAAAAATAACAGTTTTGCCCGATTCTTTAAACATAGCACAAGTGTAGATGGTTGTTTCGAAAGGTATCTCATTCTGTGTAAGTAAGATATTAGCTTTGAGCAACTCTTCTTTCGAATCTAATACCATTTCTTTAGTTAAATAAGCATTGGCACCAGGATTGATTATTATTCTGTTCTCTCCTGTGAGGCAAACTTCGATAAAAGCCATGCCAGTTGAGACACCATTGACAACCCTGTATCCGTGAATGTTCTCGCGTTTGTAGTTTTCAATCAAAATTTTACCATATTGGTCATCACCTACAGCGGTAAGAAAATACACAGGTTCTTCAGATAGGCGAGCAACCGCAACCGCTTGGTTAGCTCCTTTTCCACCAGGAAAATACTCTAGTTTAATTAGTTTTTGAGTTTCTCCAGGATTCGTAAAATGTTCTACTGTGAGCACGATATCCATATTTGAGCTACCGATTACAGCAATCATGTTTTTGGCCTCCTTGTTGATTCTCGTACAACAAGTTCAGGTTCTAAGATAACTCCTTCAGTTGTTGATAGCCGTTCTTTTATCATAAGTAACAGTAGTTCAGCAGCTTTTTGACCCATTTCATACATTGGTTGACGTATAGTTGTTAAAGCGGGTTTATAGTGCTTGCTGAAGGGTATATTATCGAAACCTGTTACACTAATTTGTTCAGGAACATGTATCCCTTTCTCTTCAAGAGCGTCTATGACCCCAAAGGCTATTAAGTCATTACCACACAGAATCGCGTCGAATTCTAGAATATCATTGAATTGCAGGGCAAAGTTATAACCTGCTTCATACGAAAATCCTGTGAAAAAGTGTTCATGTTTATATCTGCCTGATTTCATTCTTTCCATAAACGCTACGTGACGTTGTTTTGCGCTAAAGGTATTCTTATCACCATTGATAAACAAGAAGCTCTTGTGACCATTTTCAATAAGATGGTCAAGCAATAAGTTTATACCCTTTTTGTTGTCAACGATAACGTAAGAGGAGTTTACACCCCGTATAATCCTGTCCAAAAAAACGACCTTGAGCCCCTGCTCAATTTTACGGAGTAACTTCGGATTCGAATCTCCAGAACCTGTAAACAGTAATCCATCTATATGCTTGGAAAGTAGGGCATCGAGTATGTGGTTTTCTTCATTCTTGTCTTGATCGGAGCTTCCAAAAATAAGAGTGTAGCCGTGTCTTCTTAAGTAATCCTCTGCACCACGAACAATGTGTGCAAAGAATGGGTTTGTGATGTCCGGAAGTATGAAACCAACAGTTTTTGTTGCACCATTTCTTAAACTCCGAGCTATGCTGCTGGGAGAGTATCCCAGCTCTTGTACGGCTTTGATAACTTTTTCCCTTAATTCGTCCGAAACAGGTGCAGAGCCTGTTAGAACTCTTGACACTGTTGAGATAGAAACTCCAGAGAGTTTAGCAACATCCTTGATACTTGCTTTTTTCATGCTGTCATGTTGTTCCTCCTTTTGGAATGCCCAGGGGGGAATCCCCCTGGGCGATGGAATGCCGTTCATATTTTACTTCCCTTTTGTCACAAGCTCAAGCTCCACAGGTATAAATACTGTCTTTTGCTTCAAGTATTCGTATGCTTTTTGAACGGCGAGTTGACCCATGAGGTAAGGTTGTTGCGCTACTGTAGCTGCCATTTCTCCTTTTTTCACTGCTTCGAGAGCATCCGGAATCGCATCGAAACCTACCACGATTATCTTTCCAAGTTTCTTGGCTGCTCTGATAGCTTCAATTGCACCAAGTGCCATCTCATCATTCTGAGCAAAAACGGCATCAATATCGGGATACGCTTGAAGGATATTCTCCATGACTCTCATACCTTCTGCTCTGTTAAAATTCGCGACTTGTTCCGCAACAAGTTGTATTCCTGGGTATTTTTTAAGCTCGGTCTTGAATCCAAGTCCGCGGTCACGCGCCGCTGAAGTTCCTGGAATTCCAACGAGCATGACAACTTTTCCTTTGCCTTTGAGTTGCTCTGCTAGGAACCTTGCTGCCATGGCTCCACCTGCTACATTGTCGGAAGCTATGTGAACTACGACTTGTCCACCAGCTGCAGCGCGGTCAACCGTGATAACAGGAATCTTGGCTTTGTTTGCAGCTTCGATAGCCGGCACTATTGCCGCACTGTCTGTTGGGTTAATTATTATTAGGTCGACCTTTTTCTGAATTAAGTCTTCGATGTCGTTGAGTTGTTTTGCCGGCTTGTCTTGTGCGTCAACAACGAGGAGTGTTATTCCAAGTTCTTTTGCCGCGGCAAGAGCTCCATCTCTGAGTGTTACGAAGAACGGGTTGTTAAGTGTTGATAATGACAACCCCACCTTGAAGCTGAAAACTGAAACCACCAAAACCAGTACCACGAGAACTACCACTAACCTTCTCATACCCTTCACCTCCCAAAAGTGTGTTACCCTTCACGTTCGATCAAAACAGCTGTTAAGATCACGATGCCTTTGACCGCATCTTGGTAAAATGGGGAAACGTTTAGTATGTTCATTCCGTTGTTTAGTATACCCATAATAAGAGCTCCGAAAAAGGTGCCCAGCACAGTTCCTTTTCCTCCTGATAGGCTTGCCCCGCCTAGAACAACCGCAGCGATAGCATCAAGCTCGTATCCAACGCCGAAAGTTGGTTGTGCACTGTTCAACCTTGAGGTGAGAATTATCGCACTAACCGCGGTCAGCAGTCCGCTCAAAACGTAAAAACTTATTTTGTAAAGATCCACTTTTACACCGCTTAACCTAGAAGCTAGCTCGTTGCCACCAATTGAGTACGCATAAAGGCCAAATTTTGTGAAGTGAGTTAGGTAGCTCATGAGGAGAAGTAAGGAAAACATTATTATCACTGGAACAGGAATGCCCAAAACGTCACCGGCACCAATATAACGGAAAGCCGATGGAAACCCTGTAATTGGCATTCCTTCCATATATGCAAGAGTCAAACTCCTAGCGATAGCCATAGTGGCGAGTGTTACAATAAAAGGTTGGAGCTTCCCCTTTGCTATGAGCAAGCCGTTGAAAAACCCAAAAGCTGCACCTACCAGAAGAGCAGCCAAAATGCCTAAAAATATCGAGTTACTCTTTGCAATGATTGAAGCCAGAATAGCAGCAGATAGTGCAAAGACGGAGCCGACTGACAGGTCTATTCCACCGGAAATTATCACAACCGTCATGCCAAAAGCGATGATTGCCTGCATAGAGACTTGGCGAAGAACGTTAACGAAATTTGATAATGTAAAAAATCTGTCCGATAGAAGGCTGAAGAATATCACAACACCTATAAGCCCTACTATAGCAGGATACTCTCTAATCTTAGCAAGAAATTTTTTCGAGTTCATCACTCGTCAACCCCCGTCGCAAGTTTTACAACCTTTTCTTCTGACAATTCGTGACGCTCGAGGATACCCATAGAACGACCTCGGTGCATGACAAGAACCCTGTCGCATAAACCGAGTATTTCTGGAAGTTCTGAAGAGATAAATATAACTCCGACACCTTCATTGGCTAGCCTGTTCACGATGTTATAAACCTCAACCTTTGTTGCAACATCAATACCTCTTGTCGGTTCGACTAGCATTACTAACTGAGGAGTTTTTCTGAGAACTTTAGCCAAAACAACCTTTTGTTGATTACCACCTGATAGCGTTTTGACCTTCTGGAATATGCTGCTGACTTTTATAGAGTATTTCCTAACCTCTTCAAGAGCCATAGACTTGGCTTTTTTCCATGAAATATGTTGACCCCTTGAGACTTCATCTGTGTTTTGAAGAACGATGTTTCTAATGACATCCAGTTCCAGCACTAACCCCATCTTTTTCCTGTCTTCCGGGACCAATGCAATTCCGTGCTTAAGCATATTTTTTGACGGTTCTAGCTCAGTATCATTTAATACCATTCTTGACCAGGTGGCTGGTAAGTTTCCGAAAATTCCCAACGCGATTTCAGATTTTCCAGATCCAACAAGCCCTGCTATACCGAATATCTCTCCCTTTCGAACTTCGAAGGTTACGTTCTTTACAAAATCACCCACTGACAGATTTTCCACGAAGAATACAATTTCTTCCTTTGGTTGATTGAACTTAGGATACATTTCTTCGATTTTTCTACCAACCATCATTCTTATAAGTTCTTCTCTATCAACATCGGTTATACGCTTAGTTCCAATAAGTTCGCCGTCTCTAAGGACCGTAACCCTATCTGCTATTTGATAAATCTCTTCCAACCTGTGGGATATGAATATTACCGAAACTCCTTTATCTTTTAGGTTTTTGATGATTTCAAAAAGTCTTTCAGCTTCGTACTCAGTGATTGTTGCTGTTGGCTCATCCATTATTATTATGCGAGCGTTTAAAAACAGAGCTTTTGCAATAGATACCAGCTGTTTTTCAGATGTATTAAGATTCTTGACTTTTTCGTCCGGTCTTATATTGAATTTCAGGCTCTCGAGAAGATTTTTGACAGCATAAAATGCTTTTCTTTTAGAAAATCGAAATCCCTTGACGTTTCCAACGAAAATATTCTCTGCAACGGTCAACTCCTCGAAAAGATTCAGTTCTTGGTGAATCGTAGAGATTCCGTTGACTATAGCTTCTGTCGGGTCTTTGAAGTTAATTTTGTTACCTAGGTAATATATTTCTCCGGTATCCGCCTTGTGAACACCACTTATTATCTTTATAAGCGTGCTTTTTCCAGCACCGTTCTCACCGACAAGTGCAAGAACTTCTTTTTCGTAAAGTTCTAAGCTGACGTTTTTCAGTGCTTGCACCCCAGGAAATGACTTACTGACATTCTTCACTTCAAGTACCTTCTCAGGCATTTAGAAGATCACCCCAGACACAAGTATTGCGTTGGAATATGGCGTTGTATCGCCAGTTCGAATAACCGCCTTACACATTTTTGTCAACTCTTTCAACTGCTCATGCGAGATTTTTTTAAGCTCAACCGATGGCATTCTTTTTTGAATTTCATCAATAAAAATTTCTCTCGCCTCGGTGGCAATAATGCACTGCTCAACTTCTAGTTCCTTAAGAACAACTTCAAGTACATCCAAAAAGGTTGGTTTCCCGAAATCCAAAACTACATCTATCTTCTCGACAGTGTCGGGAATGGGAAATCCCAAATCTACTATTGCTAACATATCTTTATGACCCATCGAGGCAACAACTTTTGCAATCTGCGAGTTGAAAATGCCATATTTTTTCAACTTATTCACCCCCTTTTGATAAGATGAGAAAATTAGTTTACTATACAGATGTCAAAAAACTGCCTATCTGAAAACGTTTTCGAAAACGTTTTCAGAAGAATCATACCACAGACATGGGTTCTTACCAAATGTATAGAAAGCGAGAAAAAACTTCTTTTGGCAAGAAATAGTAAGAATTCCGACTATTAATCTTTTTTGCGGATAAATATAACATTATCTGCAGAAAATTGAGAAGCGTTTTGATTTGGTGGGGTTTGTTGATATAATAATCACAAAGGGGTGTTGAGATTTCGTGCCATTTTACCAGGAAGAACTCTTCGATGGTTCATTATCAACCATAGCCAAAGACCTGATGGAACATCTTGAGAAATGTGACCTTTGCCCTCACCAGTGTGGGGTTAATAGGTTCGAGGGCAAGGTTGGTTTTTGTGGTGCCACAGCAGATGTGGAGATAGCAAGCTATGGGCCGCACTTTGGGGAAGAGTCTGTTTTGGTAGGTTTTGGTGGTTCCGGAACGATATTTTTTACCCACTGCAATATGAGGTGTGTTTTTTGCCAGAATTATCACATCAGTCAACTTGGTGAGGGAAGAAAGGTCAGCATTGAAGAGCTTGCCGGGATTATGCTCACTCTCCAAAAGATGGGCTGCCACAACATCAATTTAGTCACACCTACACATTATATCCCCCAGATTGTCTCTGCGCTTGCGATTGCGGCAAAGAGTGGGTTAAAAATTCCATTAGTCTACAATTGCGGCGGGTATGAACGCAAAGAGATAATAGCTCTACTTGATGGGATTATCGATATATACATGCCCGATTTTAAATACGGAGATGATGAAAAAGCATTGCGATACTCTAATGTTTTGAACTATACAAAATATGCAAAAGAATCCATTGTCGAGATGCAACGCCAAGTTGGGGATTTGGTTGTGGATGAGAATGGGATAGCACTCAGAGGGCTGATAATCAGGCATTTGGTGATGCCGAATAATGTGGCTGATAGTAAAAAGGTGCTTGAATTTATCGCAAAAGAGGTATCTCCAAGGGCATACGTGAATGTAATGGCACAGTACTATCCTACCTTTAAAGCGCATCAATTTCCGGAGATTGCAAGAAGAATAACGATGGAAGAATACAAAGAAGTGCTCGAATTTGCAAGGCAAATCAGCCCAGAATTCAGATTTGCTGAATAAAGGGTGGAATGTGCAAAAATTATTTATTCATTATGTGTCGAGCCTGTCCAACATTTGTCGAGCTTGTCGACAATGTCGAGCGAAAAAATGTTGGCTTGCGTGGTATAATTGGTTTGAAAGGGTTTTCGATGGAGAAGTATGGACAGGGGTGGCATTATGGGTAGCAAGAGTATTTCTGTTCTTATTCCTCTTTTAACGGATAAGCCTTTGAGAGAATCAGATTCAGATTGGTTAGTTAATAGGCAAGAGGAGATAAGTTATCTTAATAATATTACAGCTCACTTGCCTTTTGGCATACTTGGTGTGGCTGGTGAAACTGGTATTGGAAAAACAACGGTTCTCAATTTTGTGAAACCATCGGGCGTGTATGTTCAAACTGTCAATATTTCTCTCCGAGAGACAATGGAAAGTATTCTCTACGATTTGCTTTATTCATTAGCCTCAAAGTTGGAACACGACAATGATATTGGTGAGGTTGCAAGAGAGTGCAAGGACTGGATTACTGAAGAGGTAGCGACTCTTAAGGGATTTTCACTGGGCTTTTCGATGCTTGGCAACACGGAAGCTAAATTTGAAAAGTCCAGAGCCCCGCGATTTAATTTCTTTGCCGCTCGCGAACGGCTCGGGTTGTTAATTGAAAAAACGGTGAATGCAAAGGGAAAATTCTTGCTGATAGTTGACGAACTGGACAAGGAAAAGAAAGAAGATGTGTTGAGAGTTATTGATGCATTGAAAACGCAGTTTCTTATCGAGAACTTAGTTGTTGTGTTCTCATTACCATTTGCTATTTACAGAGAATACGTGTCAGATAGGATGCGTTGGAACGAAGCAGGGAATCTGGAAAATGTGTTTAAAGATATTGTGTTCTTAGAACCTCTGAGGTCTTTGGATATAAAAGAGATGTTGGTTAAAAGGTTAGATAGATACTTGGACTTCGTTGAGCATGATGTACTTGAGGTCGCTGCTGACTTTTCAGATGGAAATCCAAGAGATGCGCTGTGGATATTGTCCAAAAGTGTGTACGACAACGTACATGAGGATAAGCTCAGAAAGGGACATTTGTTAAACACAATCAATAAGGTTGTTAAAGAGTATATCTCAACGGGTGTTAGCTTAACCGAAAATCAGAAGAAGGCAGTTAAATTGTTGAGGGATTATTTTGGTCCAAAGGAAGGAATTTTGGAAATTCTTCAAACGAATGGTTTCAAAAGAACAACAGCATATTCGGTTTTTGAACAGTTAGTTGAAAAAAGATTTTTGATAGTAAGGGATGGTAATTACAAAATCTCTGGAAAGTTTAAATTCGTAGATTTTTAGAACTTGTCGAGCCTGTCCAACATTTGTCGAGCTTGTCGACGGTGTCGAGCGAATAGCTTGTTTTGGGAAGGAGAACGCGTAGATGGAACGAACGTTTCGAATGTTTGTTCTTATCGTCTGGGCACTGGTATATGCTGTGATTTTTGCGAAAGTCTATCAAGTTTACTCAGTTGATGATATCGAGAAGGCTATAGCTACAGATATATTGAATTATGAGCAGACAACGGTGCTTAGAGCGAAAGGGACTAACAATGCTACAATGCTTAAGGTGATAGGTGCGATAATAGAAAGCCTTCCGGAAAAGTTGTTTATTGAGCGTTGGGAGGCGGAATCACTTGAGCGAGGAAGCAATGTTGAAGCAACTATTACGTATGTCTACACAGAAACTGAAGTGGAACGAAGAGTGGTCGATGAATTCATATCTAAAAATCTATCTGTAATCGTTGGTAATGCAAAAAGTGATTTAGAGAAGGTTTTGGCAATTAACGAATGGATAAAGGCATATATCACGTACGATGAGGCCTACTTACACAAAAGTGTTTATGCGACTTTGAAAGATAGAACCGGGGTTTGTCAAGGATATGCACTTTTGTTCTACAAACTTGCGAAAGCAGCAGGGCTCAATGTTTACCTTGTCAGTGGGCAAGCGAAACCTGCGGGAGCATCGGCTAATGAATTACAACCACACGCTTGGAATGTAGTAAAAGTTGAAGATGGTTGGTATTACATAGATACTACATGGAACGATAGCACGGGAATCAATGCGTACTTTCTTTTTGGTAAGAACCAAGCACGCTATTCTCACTATCCTACAACAAAAATCCCGGTTGCTGTTTCAACAAAGAGCTATGCAGAGAAGCTCTATGAAGAGATAGTCTCTGGAAACACCCGGTCGCTCAATTTGTTTAATTCGCTGTATGGAACCTTGATAGAAAAGTACGATGATTTTGTGATATATCTGACGAATGTTTTGAAGAATAGGACCAATATAACTGAAGTGAGGTTTGTGTCATCTGCAAGTTTTGTAACAAAGTATTTGTCGAGGGTTATGCAGGAAGCTATGTTTAAATTGAATCTAACAAGTGTAAGTTACGGGTACTCGTATATATACCTTTTTACTTTTAACGGAAAGGACTTTTTTGTATGGACGCTGAGTTTTAGCCAGAATTGAACGGAATTGACCGTATTGGATTTTCGGGAGGAAAGAAGTTGAAAAAGCAAGATTCTAGGGTCGTGGTTTATACAATCGACGGATTTGAGTTCAAAATCGAAAAAAGCAAGCGGTATTTGAAGAAGGTCTCTTTACGGATTGATAGAGATGGGCGTGCGGTTTTGACATTTCCTTGGAGAGTTAGTGAAAAAGATGCACTCCAGTTTGTGAGAGATAATCTGGGAAAGATTAAATCCTCGTTCAAAAGATTCAGTGAGCAGTTTGTGTCTAATGGCAATGATACTTTACTTTATTTAGGCGTGCCAAGAAAAATCGTGCTTGATAGTTCTGTTCTTGTGCCTTTCAGCTTTGACACGGACCACTTTATTTTGAACCCAAGGTATGCTGATAATGTGAATATACTTGCTCGGCGGTGGTTGATTAAAAGGGCTGAAGAGTACTTACCAAAAAGGCTTATGGAACTTGCACAAAAACTTGGTGTGAGATACAAGAAGGTGCAAGTTAAGGATGTGAAATCACGCTGGGGGAGTTGTTCTTCAAAAGGAACAATTTCGTTCAATTGGAGGTTGATAATGGCACCTCCTGAAGTGATAGATTATGTGTTAATCCATGAACTTGCGCATATTGTCCATCCAAACCACAGCAGGTATTTTTGGGGGTATGTTGCAACGTTTTGCCCAGATTACAAGTTGCACAGAAGCTGGTTGAGGAAAAATGGGCAACACTTATTTAATTGGAGTGTTAAACTTGATGGTGTGAAAGATTCTTGACACGTAAAAAAGTGTATGGTAAAATCATACCGCTGTTTGAGAATAGGTGTGGCGGCGTAGCTCAGTGGCTAGAGCAGATGATTCATAATCATCGTGTCGAGGGTTCGAGTCCCTCCGCCGCCACCAGATTTTTTAATTATCAACGAGCTATGCGAGCCAGCGTAGCTCAACCGGTAGAGCGACGCATTCGTAATGCGCAGGTTGAGGGTTCGAGTCCCTCCGCTGGCTCCAAAAATGAAAAAAGAGAAACTCAAGGGTGGACTCCAATGGGGAGTCCTTATTTTTTTGTATTTTGAGTGTATAATATTCTCGAAGAAGCGAAAAGTTTACTTGAGCAGAAGGAAGAGGTGTTAAAAGTATGGAAAAGGTTGGTTTTGTTGATGTTGTCGATTTTTATGTAAAAGCCGGTAATGGCGGTAATGGTGCTGCTACGTTTAGACGAGAAAAATATGTCCCGTTCGGTGGCCCGGACGGCGGAGATGGTGGAGATGGCGGGTATGTATTCTTGGTTGCAGACCCAACTATCTCCACACTCTATCCGTTAACCGAAAAAAGGAGATACGCTGCAGAAAACGGAGAAAACGGTCGCAGAAAGAAGATGCACGGTAGGAACGGAAAAGATTTAATTTTGAGGGTTCCTGTTGGCACCATCGTGCGTGATTATGACACAGGCGAGATTATCGCAGACCTTGATGAGCCTGGCAAATATTGCTGTGTCGCACGCGGTGGAAAAGGAGGAAGAGGTAATACTCATTTTAAATCCTCTACAAACCAAGCACCAAAGTTTGCTGAAAAAGGCGCACCAGGTGAGGAGAGGCATATATTGTTGGAATTAAAATTACTTGCGGATGCGGGATTAGTTGGGTATCCAAATGTTGGTAAGAGTTCGATAATTTCGCGTATCAGTAACTCCAAACCAAAGATAGCAAATTATCACTTCACAACGCTTGTTCCGAACCTCGGAGTTGTTGCTGTTGAGAAGCCGGAAAATTCGTTTGTGATAGCCGACATTCCCGGGCTGATTAAAGGGGCAAGTCAAGGTAAAGGGCTTGGAAACGTTTTTCTAAGGCATGTGGAAAGGTGTAATTTGATTGTGCATGTTGTGGACATCGCTGGTAGTGAGGGGAGAGACCCTGTCCAAGATTATTACGACATACGCGCAGAACTGGAATTCTTCAGCCCAGAGCTTGCAAGCAAAGAAGAAATTGTTGTCGGGAACAAGGTGGATTTACTTACGCAAGAAGAATTGCAAGCTAACATCGAGAGGTTCAAGAGAGAAACGGGTAAAGATGTCTTGCCCATATCTGCGGTGACGGGTTACAACCTCGATGCATTGAAATACGCTATCTGGGAGCGGATAAAAGAAAGTAGAAAGTTGCTTGCAGAGAAGATTGATATTGACAAAATCGAATTCGTGAAACCAGAGCCTGTGAAGATACTGTTGCCTGAGAAGGTGGATATAACTATAACCAAGAACGATAAAGGTGAATTTGAGGTGCATAGTGAGTACATCTCAACGTATTTGGAGAAATACAAAAAAGAAGCAAAATACATGCTTGAAGATATTCTCGAAATCCTTGAAAAGAACGGCCTTGATGAAAAATTGAGGAAGGCTGGTGCGAAAGATGGAGATACTGTATGGATTGAAGGAGTTGAGTTCACTTACAAAGAATGATACAGCAGTTGTCTTTGGTAGTTCTTTCAATCCACCACACGTTGGGCACATTGTGATTTTCAACTACGCACTGAATTTCTTCGATGCGGATTTTTACATTGTCCCAACAAACCTGCCACCGCACAAAAAACTGGCGGTCCCCTTTGAAAAGCGTTTTGATTGGGCAGTGAAAACGTACAAAGTTTTCTCAAACGTTGAGAAAGGTATATTTATCACAGATATGGAAAGACATATAGAAGGCGTTAACTATGCAATCCACAATGTTGAGTATTTTTTGAAATATTACAAGAAAGTGATTCTTCTTGTTGGTGAAGATGCGCTTGGGAATATTGAAAGATGGTATAAATACGATGAGTTGCTCAGTAAATCAACACTTGCGGTTTATCCAAGAACGCGTGATGGAAGCCTTTACAAAAGGGGACGTGAGGTGCTTGGCAAGTTGTATGATAGGGTCTTGGAGTTGAACTTTCCAATTGTGGAGGTTTCCTCTTCGGAGATTAGAAGGTTTGTCAGGGAAGGAAAGACGATAGCAGGGTTGGTACCAAAAGAGATAGAGGATGAAGTTATGGAAATTTACAAGTATGTCGAAGAAGGAGAACGATGGTAGATGGGTGCTAAAAATAATTTTGTCCCAGGAACCGTTGGGCTGGCCCCTATGGCTGGGGTTACGGATTATCCGTTTAGGAAGATATGTTTTGAACTTGGCGCGAAATTTGCATTTACTGAAATGATAAGTGCAAAGAGTGTGCTTTTGAATATCACAATAAATGAAAAGTATTTTCCGAGGGTAGATGAGAAACATTTAGTTGGTGTACAGCTTTTTGGTTCAGACCCATTCGAACTGGCGCAGGCGGCAGCTTTGGTTGAAGAAAGAGGACTTTGGGTTGATTTAAATGCGGGGTGTCCTGTTGCAAAGGTTGTGAAAAGAGGTGCTGGTAGCGCGTTGCTCAAGGATATCGACTTGTTGAAAAAGATTGTCCGTGAGATGAGAAGAGTTGTCAAAAGGCTCAGTGTAAAAACCAGGATAGGTTGGGAAAAGGATGAGTTTGAAAGAATATACGATGCACTTGTGAGTGAAGGTGTTGATGTTATTTTCGTGCATGGTAGAACGGCAAAGCAGATGTACTCAGGAAAAGCAAAGTGGGATATCTACAATCCGGGGGTTGTTCCGCTTTACATAAGCGGGGATATATATTCGAAAGATGATATGAAACGAGCGATGGAATTGTCGGGTGCGGATGGCGTAATTGTTGCAAGGGGTGCGATTGGCAATCCTTGGATATTTTCGGAAAATGAAGATGGACCATCTTTGGACGACAAGCTCAGAGTTATCTTAAAGCACATAGATTTGCTCACCCAGGAGTACGGTAAGCATGGAGTTGTAGAGTTTAGAAAGTTTGTAGCAGGTCATACCAAAGATATGCCGCATGCAAGGGAGTTTAGAAATAAAGTTATGAAGATTACAGATGTTAATGATTTGAAAGATGCGTTCGTTGAGTATTTTAAAAGCGTATCCCAGCACAAACATGAATCGGTTTAGATTGTTTTTTGAAAGGAGCATGGGACGAAAATGAGTTGTATCTACCTAGTTCGACATGGAAGCACGGAGTGGAATGAGAAACAATTGTGGCAAGGAGTTGTAGATACGGAACTTTCTCAAAAAGGGCGTATGCAAGCAAAAGCAATCGCTCAGTTTTTAAAAGGGAAAGAAATATCAATGATTTTCTCAAGCCCTATGAAGCGCGCGTTTGAGACAGCGAGGATAATAGCGCAGGAAATAGGGTATGAAGGGGATATACTGACGGATTTTAGGTTGCGTGAATGTGAAATCAGGCTCTGGAATGGGAAAAACTTTGAGCAAGTGCTTTCAGACCACCATGAAGCGTTCAACGAATGGAGAACGAATCTGTTTTCAAACGTTGAAGGTGCAGAATCGTTAGGAAGCGTTCAGGAAAGAATGTATGAATTTTTAAAGGAAATAGTTGTTCACTATCCGAACAAAGATGTTATAATTGTTTCGCATGCGATAGCGCTCAGGATGTTGATTGCCAAAGTGTTAGGTTTGATACCTCCGGCACATCTGAATTTCAGTTTAGATAATGCATCTTTGAGCTGTTTGGTTGCTAAGGATGGGAACTTTAGGGTAAAGTTTTTGAATGTCACAAGTGAGGATTTTCCGCTCCTTTCTCAATTTTAAAAAAAGGGGGATAATCAATGAAGCTTGTTTTAATTATCCTTGGGTTTTTATTTCTTGCATACATTGCGGTAAAGGTTTTGCCTTTGAAGTTAAGATACGCAAATATATTCTTTGCTCTCAGTTTGATTTTCCACATATTCGCAGCATTTACATGGTCGTATGGGTTTATCATTTTTTCGTTTGTGATGATAATAGTATTTTTCTTACTACTCCTTTATTTGTTTGGTTTGTAATTAAAAGTCCGGTTATGGGAGTGATGAGAAGTTGCCCGGCAGCAGCGTGAGTATTGTTAATGTGGATAAATACTTTGGCGATTTCCACGTGCTGAAAAATATAAACCTTGAAATCAAAGAGAACGAGTTCTTCTCGCTTCTGGGACCTTCTGGTTGTGGGAAGACCACACTTCTGCGCATCATTGCAGGGCTTGAAGATGTTGATGATGGTGACGTACTTCTTGATGGTAAGAGTATCCTCCACCTTCCTCCCAACAAAAGGCCTGTTAACACGATTTTCCAAAACTACGCGCTTTTTCCTCACTTAAATGTTTACGAAAATATCGCCTTTCCTTTGAGACTCAAGAAGCTTTCTGAAGGTGAAATAAGAGAAAAGGTTCAATGGTTACTTTCACTCACTCGACTTGAAGAACATGCAAAGAAAAAACCTGCGCAATTATCCGGTGGGCAAAAGCAGAGGGTATCACTTGCAAGGGCTCTTGCGAACGAACCGAAGGTGCTTTTGCTTGATGAGCCGGTGAGCGCACTTGATGCAAAGTTAAGGCAAGAGCTGTTGATAGAACTGGATAACTTGCATGACAAAGTGGGTATTACGTTCATATATGTCACGCACGACCAGGCAGAAGCTATAAGTGTTTCGGACCACGTGGCGGTTATGAACAACGGAGAGGTTGTTCAGTATGGCACTCCATACGAAATATACGAAAGTCCAGCTAATACTTTTGTTGCAACGTTTATTGGCGAGAGCAACCTGATGAAGGGAACGGTGAAAAAGCTAATTTCAGAGGCTTATGTACTTGTAGAATTTCCAACGTTGGGTGAAATAGTTTGTTACCGTGACAAGCCCGTTGAAGTCAACGACGATGTTTTGGTGACACTGAGACCAGAGAAGATTAGGATAACACACTCAAAGCCTCAACTGCCTGAGGATTCTTTCACAAATATTTTGCATGGTGTTGTGGATGAAACGATATACATGGGTTATCAGACAAAGTATTTCGTGAGAACGGATGGCGGATACATCCTCAGGGTCTACAAACAACATGCGAGTTACCTGCTAGATGAGAAAATTATCCAATGGAAAGATGAAGTATTCCTCTACTGGAACCCTGATGACAGCTTCATCGTGGAGGTTGACAAAGGGTGAGTAAAAAAGACCATATAAAACCAGTAAGCAAAGGATACGAAAACTACGGGCTTGTTTATTTACTTTGGCTTGTTGTGTTTTTCTTAATCCCAGTGATTGTGATTCTTGCATACAGTTTCTTCGAAAGGGATTACCAAGGTGGGGTGATTTTCAAATTCTCCCTGCAGGGTTACAAAGATATCCTCAACCCGAACTACGTTGTGGTATTTCTTAGGACTATTTTCATTTCTCTTGTTTCTTCTGTTGTTTCAATAATTATCGCCATTCCTGTGGCTTATTACATTGCTTTCAGTAAGTGGAAAAATATTCTTCTGCTTTTGGTAATAGTGCCATTTTGGACGAACTCATTGATAAGGATTTACGCATGGATATTTATCCTTGGAAATAACGGACTTGTTAACCAGTTTTTGATAAAAATGGGGTTCACGAAGTCTTATGTTCAATTCATTTATAACAACTTTGCTGTTGTGCTTGTGCTTGTTTATACGTATCTACCGTTCGCTATCTTGCCACTTTATTCATCGATAGAGAGGCTTGAGAAGAACATCTTTGAAGCGGCGATGGATTTGGGTTGCACAAAAAGGCAGGTATTTTTCAAGGTACTCTTACCGAATATAAGGCAAGGGATAATCTCGGCTTTTGTGTTTGTTTTTATACCTGCAATAGGAACTTACGCGGTGCCGGAATTGGTGGGTGGAAAGAACTCAAGGTTGATAGGTAACGAAATCGCAAGACTTCTAACCACAGCAAGGAACTGGCCCGCTGCAGCTGCGATATCTTCATTGCTTCTTGCGATTACAATAGTTGCGGTTATTATATTTATCTTCGGTGGTGAGAAACGTGAAGCCCGGTAAGTTTGCTTTTATTTTAACTATGGTTGTATTACTCTTTTTCTACATTCCTATATTTGTCGTTGTGTTATTTTCGTTCAATTCTTCAAAATCACCTGAATGGACAGGTTTCAGTTTGAAGTGGTATGAAAAGCTCTTCACATCATCTGGACACATTTGGAGAACGTTTATGAACTCCATTATCGTTGGTATCAGTTCAAGCTTTGTGGGTGTTATCTTAGGAACTTTCGGTGCGGTTGCTATGTATATGGGGGCTAAAAAATTCAAAAAGCTTATGTGGACAACGACGTATATTCCATTTATCATTCCAGACATTATTATCGGTGTATCGTTACTAATCTTTTTCACAACGATACACCTTAGGCTTAGTTTGTTCACGATATTCATAGCACACGTGACGTTCTCTATTCCTTACACGATGATGATTATCCTCACAAGGCTCCAAGACTTTGATAGGTCTATAATTGAAGCGGCATACGACTTGGGTGCTACGAGGTCTATTGCACTCTGGAAAGTGATTATACCAGTAGCGCTTCCTGGGATTGTTGCTGCGTTCTTCATGGCGTTTACGCTTTCAATTGACGATTTTATCATCACATTCTTCGTAGCAGGACCAAGTTCTACAACATTGCCATTGCAAATATTCTCTATGGTGAGATTCGGCATTTCTCCGGTGATTAATGCGATTTCTACGCTCTTGCTTGTTGGAACGATTTTCATAAGTGTTTTGCTTAGAAAGTATGTGCGGTATATAATATAATCGGTTTCGAATGCTATTTTGAGATCTTCAAAACTTCGGTATGTGGAGGTGTACTGGGATGGTAGAAGATATCAAGACATGCGTTGAAAGAGTGAAAAAGGCTGCTGATTTTATCAAATCAAAGATTACAGAAACCCCAGAGGTTTGTATCGTACTCGGTTCTGGATTACATGGCATCGCCGAAATCGTTGAAAATCCAATCAGGATTCCCTACAAAGAAATTCCCGAATTCCCGGTATCAACAGCTCCAGGTCACAAAGGTGAATTGATTTTTGGGAAGATTTCAGGGAAATACGTTGCCCTTATGAATGGAAGGTTCCACTACTACGAAGGTTACCATATGAGGGATGTCACGTTTGGTGTTAGGGTCATGCAAGAATTGGGGATTAAATATCTGTTCTTAACTAACGCTGCTGGCGGATTGAATCCTGACTTCGAAGTTGGAAGACCAATGATTATCAGTGACCACATCAATATGATGGGCAATAACCCACTCATTGGACCGAACGTGGAAGAATGGGGTCCAAGGTTCCCCGACATGTCCAACGCATACGATAAGGAACTCAGGGCAATTGCAAAGAAGGTTGCGGAAGAACTCAACATTCCAGTTTACGAAGGTGTTTACGTCGCTGTTGCAGGTCCAAACTTTGAAACCCCAGCTGAGTTAAGAATGCTCAGATGGATGGGTGCAGATGCAGTTGGTATGTCAACGGTTCCAGAGGTTATCGCAGCTGCTCACAGAGGAACAAAAGTACTCGCTATCTCTGCAATAACTGACAGAGCTGTTCCTGATGATTTAAAACCATTGACAGCGGAAGAAGTTCTCGAAGTCGCACACAGAACTGGACAACTGATTGCAAAGATAATGATAAAAGTATTGGAAAGAATATAACCTTTAAGCTGCAGCGATAAAGCTGGTGAGAAGTATGTCTATTCGAACTAGACTTCTTTTGTTAGCGATATTACTGGTATCGGTTCCACTAATAATCTCTGTTCTCTTCACTGTTATAAATCTAGCAAGGGAAAGTGCGCGAATTGAGAATGAGGTGAAGCAGCAATTAGGTGACCCAAAGGTCATTTTCAAAGATTTCTTCGAGACATTTTCAAAACAGCTTGAAGAACATATCAGCGCGTACAACGAAAAGTTGGTTTCTGCTGTTGAAAAGCAGAAGGAAAGTGTCGAAAAGGCATTCGAGGAAGTATACCTTGGTGCGCTCGAAAAAGAAGCAAACTCTATAAAAAACGTAGTTGAAAACCTCATAAAGGAGAAAGTAAGTACGATAGAAAATCTTTCAAAGGTAGCTGCTGCTTCAAAAGATGTGGTGAATGCAGCAGCCGAAAAGAATTTAGGGTTAGCCGAAAAAAGAAGCCTATTACTCAACTATGTGGAACGTGCGTTGTTTGATTACATTTCGCTCTGGACGATAGAAGCTTCTGAGCCAAGGTTGAAGATAAGGCCATTCGTAAACCTCGGTGAGAAGTTCCTTGTTGAATACGCATATTCACTTGCACCTGGTGTAGAGGTAACGACGTATAAAGAACTTGAATTTGCAAATGAGATTACTAAGCGAACCAGAAAGATTCTTAGCTCTGCTTCGGCTTATTCTGAATCTTTTGCATTTAAAGGTGATAATGGGATATACTTCGTTGCGATTAACCCTGTTATGCATCCACAATTAGGAAACACAATTACAGGTTTTGTTATAGCAGCCGGTAGACTTGCAGAGAACTTTTTGGACGATATCAAAAGGCTTACCAACTCCGAATTGACAATATACATCGACGGTAAAGCTTATGCGACAACAAAAGTGGACGAAACTGGTGAAAGGAGATTGGATGTAACTGAACCTGTGGAAGAGAAGTATATCTTTAAGGTAGGGGACGAAGAATACCTCGCAGTTAAGAGCGATTTGAACGTAGCAGGCGAGTCTCTGGGGAAGCTCGAGGTTGCTATCAAAAAAGAAGCGGTGAACGCACAAATTGAGATACCACAACCGGAAAAGTTCCAGATGCCGGAGATTGAAATGCCTGAAGTGAAGGTCAGTGTTGATTTGAACCTCGCAAGGTTAGTTGTAATTAACCTAGTGGTTGGAATAGTTATTCTTGCAATTGCACTCGTTGTTTCAGTACCTATGATTAACAGCATTTCCAAAGAGATTGTCAGGTCTTCAGAGATTATTGAGCGATTCTCAAACGGTGAGCTTGTATCTTTCGATGTAAATACGTTTGGTGAGTTTGAAAGAGTTATAAACTCATTGAAACGACTTTCGGAAAACCTGCGTGATTACGCTGAGGATATGAAGGAAAGCTCCAAGGAGTTGACAAGTGAAATCGAGCAAGTAACAATGATAAAGGATACTATGCAGAACTCCGTTTCAAGGTTCAGTGAGTTCGTTGATAGGTACATAACTGAGGTTGAGGATGTCAAATCAAAAATCATGATGCTCCAGCAAACGGTCGAAACATCTATGGAAAGCAACGAAAATCTTTCGCAGCAACTTTCAGAGTTGTTAAAAGATATAGAAAGTGCACAGGCAGAGATTTTGAGAAATGTGGCTTTGATAGAAGATATGAACGAGTCGGTCAATGCGAATGTAGAGGTCTTCGAAAGGTTTAGCACAACTGTTAGAAGAACGATAGAAAAGTTTGCTTCTATCAAAGAAGCTATTGCGAAAATCCAGAACGTTGCATCGCAAACAAACTTGCTAGCTTTGAACGCGGCAATTGAAGCGGCAAGGGCAGGAGAAGCAGGCAGAGGATTTGCTGTTGTCGCTGATGAGGTTATGAAACTATCCGTGGAAATCAACAATCTTTCCAAGAACCTTGTTAAAGAAGTTGACACATACACAAATGACCTAAAGGAACTCGACCAACTCTACGAAACTTCCGGCGAGAAGTTCAGAAAGTTACAGCAAGCGAAAGAAGAGTTCTCAACGAATTACTACACGGTTATTGAAAAAGTTCAAAACATTGGTATGCTAAGCGCTCAGGTAGGTATTCAGATACAAGAAAATAACACTACGTTCTCTCAAATAGAATCACTAATGGACGACGTATCAAATTCGGTTATGTCCTCTTCAGAACAACTGCAAAGATTCAATGAGGAGTTCAAGCAAATTACGGCGGTGTTTGAACAATTAAGCGAAAGTACCGAAAAGTTGAAAGAAATAGCAAAGAAGATGGAAAATATCTCACAGTGGTTTAAGTTAAGTTAGTAGAGGTATTTTGGAGAGATAGAAGGTGGCTCGAAAGAGCCACCTTTTTTGTGAATATGTTTCATGGTATAATTGAAAATAGGTTTTTTCTATTGTGCTTTAACGGGAGAGTGTGAAATGGTAGAGATGGAAAGAATAGAAGAGCTCAAGATGATAGAAAATGATGGTGATATTCGTGATACGATTGTTGCAATTGCAACACCACCGGGTGTGGGAGCTATTGGTATTGTGAGGGCTTCTGGACCTGAATCTTGGCGAATTTTGGAAGAATGTGTTCGAAAGGATATTGGGGCTGAAAGGAAAGTTAGATACGGTAATTTCTACGATAGCGATGGAAATATTATAGATGAGGTGCTCTTCGTCGGGTTCAAGGCGCCTAGAAGTTACACAGGGGAAGATATGGTGGAAGTCTACTGCCACGGAGGGATACTTGTAACTCAAAAAATTTTGGAAGAGTTCATGAAAAAAGGGGCAAGGCTTGCTAAAAACGGAGAATTCACAAGGAGAGCGTTTCTGAACGGAAAGATAGACCTAATCAAGGCAGAAGCGATTTTGCAGATAATAGAAGCAAAGAGTGAAGAGAGTTTGAAGTTGGCTATCGATAACCTGAAAGGTAAGTTGTCCGGAGAAGTGACGGCGATAAGGAAGATGTTGATAGATGTGCTTTCGAAGATAGAGGTAACCATAGACTATGGTGATGATATTGAAATCCCCAAAGAAGAGATAGCTCACGATATTGAGAATGCAGTCCGGTTCTTGTCAGAAAAACTAGCGCACGCAGATAAGGGAATTCATATCACCACAGGGGTTACACTTGCTATCGTTGGAAAACCAAACGTTGGTAAGAGCACACTACTCAACAGGTTGCTTGTGGAAGATAGGGCAATTGTTACGGATATACCTGGCACAACAAGAGATGTGATAAAGGGAGAGATTAAGATTCATGGTATACATTTTGTTATATCCGACACAGCAGGGATAAGGGAAACGGAAGATGTGGTTGAAAAGATAGGAATCGAAAGGGCGATACGAGAGGCAAGCCAAGCCGACGTTGTGCTGTTTTTACTTGATGCAACTACAGGATTTACAAAAGAAGACGAGTATATTTTGAATATCATACAGGATAGCAACTTTATAGCAGTTTGGAACAAGACCGATATCGGAGATAAAGTCTCTAAAGTTTCAAAAGATGGGGATGATGTTTATATAAGTGCTTCCACAGGCGAAGGGTTGAGAACGTTGGAAGATAAAATCATCGAACGCGTAAGGCCTTTGATAGAGGATGGTCAATTGTCTCATGTGACCACAAGAAGACAACTTGAGCATTTGAAAATAGTCTATCAGCACTTGAAAAAAGCTTTGAAGTCGCTCAGCGGTGGGTATCCAGTAGATATAGTCTCAATCGATATTCGAAACGCACTTTCTGAGCTTGATAAACTACTTGGAACGAATTTCACAGATGATTTGTTGGATAATATCTTTGCTAACTTCTGTGTTGGAAAATAGAAAGTTAAAAAAAGCGGGCTTTTCTCGCCCGCATAAAGCCGTGGGGGGTGTATCTCAAGGGGGATAGGGGGTTCTCTTGGTAAAGTGTATCATAGGTTGAATTAGTTTGTGTTAAATTATTAGTCACTTTAAGTATAATATTGCCGAACAAACTTGTTACGGTATACTTTCGAAAATCGAATTTCTTTTTCTTCGTTCTCTATAATATTAGACCATTGAAGTCTGGAAATCGTTCAAAAAATTTTTGGAAATTTTTAGAAGATTTAAAATACAGCTTGAATAGATAATTTTTTAAACTTTGACTCAGAAAAGGAACAACCGGAAAGTCTCGATTAGTTGAGGTGATAAGGTGAAAGCAGATGTTGCAGTAGCGTTGTTAATTGTTGCGATGGTGCTTTTGATGATAATACCAATTCCGGATTTTTTGCTGGATTTTTTCCAGTTACTTAATATATCAATATCTTTGGTTATTCTCTTCTCCACAATGTACATCACTCATGCACTTGAGCTTGCTTCTTTCCCAACGTTGCTATTGATTGTGACGATATTCCGATTAGCTTTGAATGTGGCATCGACAAGGGCTATCTTACTTGAAGGACCGAAGTTTGGAGGAAAGGTCATACAAACTTTCGGTAATTTTGTTGTAGGCGGAAACTACGTTGTTGGTATCGTTGTGTTTTTGATACTTGTGATAATTCAGTTTATTGTTATTACACGTGGTTCTGAAAGGATTGCTGAAGTCGCTGCAAGGTTCACACTCGATGCTATGCCGGGAAAACAGATGAGTGTTGATGCTGATTTGAACGCTGGATTGATAACGGAAGAAGAAGCGAGAAGACGCAGAGAAGAAATAAGACGGGAAGCGGATTTCTACGGTGCAATGGACGGTGCCTCGAAATTTGTCCGAGGAGATGCGATAGCGAGTATAATTATAACGTTAGTTAATAGCATTGGTGGTATAATAATAGGTGTGTTGATGCACCGCTTGGGTTTTGCAGATGCAGCCAAGACGTTTTTGCTCTACACAGTTGGAGATGGACTGGTATCGCAGATACCTGCGTTGATGGTATCGACCGCTACCGGTATTATCGTTTCAAGGAGTGCGACAAAAGATAATCTTGGAACAGAGCTGATAAAAGAACTTTCCGGAGAAAAGAAAGTCATCATACTCACAGGTGTTGTGATTATATTTCTTGGATTGTTTACCCCGCTTCCAACGTTCACAAGCTTGCTCATAGGTGGCATGTTTTTGGTCGTTGGAATCATGATAAAAGAAGAAGTACAGCCACAAGTGCAACCGGGTGTGGCGGGTGCTCCCGGCGTAGCAGGTGGACCACCAAGTGGTGTGCCCACAGGTCCTGTACTTTCAACTCCTGAGGAAGTAGCAGAAGTATTGCAGGCGGATACTGTAGAAATAAACATCGGATACGGGCTTTTACCGTTGGCTGATTTGTCCCAAGGTGGAGATATGTTGGAACGTCTGACAATGATACGTAGGCAACTTGCTCAAGAATTAGGTCTTGTTCTTTCACCTATAAGGGTCAGGGACAGTGTCTTACTAAAGCCAAACGAATACGCGGTCTATATACGTGGTGCGGAAGTTACAAGGTATGAGCTCTTTCCAAACAGATTGCTTGCAATCAACCCGGGTTTCATCACTGAACGCATACCGGGTATAGAGGTCAAAGAGCCTGCTTTTGGGTTGCAAGCGTTTTGGATAGATGAGTCTAAGAAAGACGAAGCGATTCAGAAAGGTTACACGGTTGTTGACCCACCAACGGTTTTCGCAACGCACGTAACTGAAATCCTGCGAAGGTATGCACCTGAGTTACTTGGCAATAGAGAGTTCCAGCTCCTCGTCGATGGTCTAAGGAACAAATTTGATAGATTGGTGGATGATGTCTTTAACGTTGTGAAACCCACGGTGGTAAAGAAGGTTTTACAAGAGTTGTTACGTGAAAGTGTGTCGATAAGGAACTTACCATTCATTTTTGAACTCATCCTTGACAACGCTGAAAGGGCTAGGGATGTTGAAAGTTTAGTGGAATACGTAAGAAGGGGACTGAAAAGGCAGATTGCGAGTAAGTTGTTAAGCCAAGACAAGCAAATTCATGCAGTTGCGCTTGATAGTGAATTAGAAAGAATTCTTACCGAATCGATTTCGGAGAGCGATGAAGGTAGATATCTAAGCGTCAACCCACAAATTATGAGGGAGATTATAGAGAAGATTTCCCAGGAATTAGAACAACTCATGAGGAAAGGATATTCACCAATTCTCGTAGTCTCAGGGGCTATCCGTCCTTACCTTGCAAGAATGGTGCTCAGGTTCATACCAGGCATCACAGTTATAGCGTTTGAAGAAGTTCCTGAAGATGTTAACCTTTCAATCGAGGGTGTGGTGAGGATATGATTGTGAAAAAGTATCTGGTGACTGATATCAAAGAGGCTTTTGAAAAAATAAGAGTTGAGCTGGGAAAAGATGCGGTTATATTAAGCACACGAAAGGTAAAAAAAGGCGGGTTCCTTGGGATAGGTGCCAAGACTTATCTTGAAGTAACGGCAGCCGTTGAAGAAAAGAAAGTGCCTCAGACCGAGGAAAAGGGGCAGATTTACAAACTTCAGGAGATACTTTCTAAGACAAAACAACCACCACAGCATTCTTCAGAAGATTTGACAGAGCTTAAGAGAATGATGCTGGAATTAAAATCAATGGTGGCATCACAAAGAGCGAATGAACCGCAGTGGGTGCAGGATTTGAGAAAAGCATTAGAAAAGCAAGATATCGACGAAGAGATTGCAGAAAAGGTTATAGAGTATGCCAGAGTCAAGTATCAAGAACTTGATTTTAGTAACGATAACACAAGGCTGATACTTTCTGAAATGTTCCTGCCCTTTTTAAACACATCTGTGCCTGATATAAAAGGAAAAGTTCTCTTTGTTGGGCCGACAGGTGTTGGCAAGACCACCACTTTGGCAAAATTGGCTGCGAAATTAAAGCTTAGTGACCACAAACGCGTAGGTATTATCACACTTGATACTTACAGGATAGCCGCTGTTGACCAGTTAAAGACGTACGCAATGCTTCTTGATGTGCCTATCAGAGTAGCGTACACGCCAAAGGAGGCAAAGTTAGAGGTCGAGGCACTATCAGATTACGATGTTATCCTCATCGATTCAGCAGGTAGAAGCCAGAAAAACGAACTGCATATGACAGAGATAAAAGCAATGGCTGAGGTTGTTGACCCTGACCTCGTTTTCTTGATAGTAGGTATGCAATACAGGTCGGAAGACGTTAAGGAAATAACTAACAGATTCTCGATAGTTTCCCCTACACATGTCATACTTTCAAAGATGGATGAAACATCTTCTTACGGACATTTTGTAAATGTGCCTACATTTTTAAACGTTCCAATTGCATATATAACAAATGGACAGCGCGTGCCAGATGATATAATGGAAGCGAACAGCAGAGAGTTAGCTGTTCTTCTTGCACGTGAGGTGTTGAAAGATGCAAGATCAAGCAAGTAGTCTTAAAAGAAGTGATATCGTAGCTGTCATAAGTGGAAAAGGTGGCGTTGGAAAGACACTCGTTGCAACGAATTTGGCAGCGGTAGTCGCTGAAAATGGTAAGAAGGTGTTGCTGCTCGACACAGATGTAGGGTTCACTAACGCCGATATATTACTTGGGGTTTATCCAAAACACTCTATAAAAGATTTTGTGAATCACAAGTGCGATGTTCAAGAATTGATAACACCGACAAGTTATGGAGTTGACCTTATCTCATTGGGCGGTGATGTGTCCGACCTACTTGCGATGAATGAGTTTGTTATCAAAGACTTTGCAACAAGTTTTCTGAAGCTTCTTGAAAATTACGATATCGTCTTTATGGATATGCCACCGGGATTTTCAAATTCGTATATGCCGTTTTTAGCTCTGGTTGATAAATTTATTGTTCTTACCACACCAGAACCAACATCCGTTGTTAACACTTATACGATGGTAAAGTTACTTAGCATAAAGGGAATAAAAGGTGAGGATATACACATTGTGGCGAATATGGTTCTAAATATAAAAGAAGCGACAAGTCTTATGGAACGTTTTTCCGAAGTCGTGGAAAAATTCATTGGGAACAAGGTTTCGTCAGTTACTATGATAAAAGAACACCCACTTGTGGTAAAAAGCATCCTTGACCGTCAGTTGTTTGCTTTAAGGTACAGAAGTATACAACCATCGTTTTCAATTATGCGTATAGCTTCGTATTTGTTGAAAGGTGAAGTGAAAAAAGTAGAAGAAGACACGCTAATACAGAAGTTCTTGAGGTTCTTCAGGGGTGATAATAAGTGACGCTGGAAGAATATGTGAATGCTAACTTGGCTGGTGCGGTGCTCAGAGGTTTTTCAAAGGATGGAGAATTGCTCGTAAGATTGAAAGAATTAAAAGGAAAAAGCATAAAGGTCTCTTTTCTTTCCTTCGCATCGGTACCAGAAGTTTTGAGGGTAGATATACCCATAGAAGGTTTCGTACTTTCAGTTATAGGTAAATTGTCAGGTCACGAGGAAGGAATATATGAATATGTGGCTTTAGGAAAGGCAGGGATTTTACAAAGGCGCTCAAAACCACGTTACGCAGCTTTTGAAGCTTGTTCGATATACGGTTTTAATTCTTTGATTATTGATGTTTCCGAAAACGGTTGCCAGGTGATTTCTGAGTTCAAGCCAAGAGTGAGAGAAAATGTCGAACTTAAACTCAAAGGTAACAATGACAAAACTGTTGAAGGAAATGTGATGTGGTCAGTTGAAGAAGAAGAATGTTATAGATACGGTATTTATATTCCAAATCCTGATGCCTTTTGGTTGAAGCTTGTTGAAAAATACAAAAGTATAGGAGAGGTTATCTGATGGCATACGTGGAATTGATCGACGCTGAAAAGGCTTTAAAAATAGGACTACCAGCGTTGGTAAGGATAACAATGGTAAAAGAGCTCGAAGGTGAATACAAGAGCAACGTTGTTGATATAGATTTAGCAAGACGCATCCTTTTTCTTTCGATTCCTTCTTATAAGGGTAGATTTATACCTATACCCAAAGGCGTTCGTATGACGGTCAACTTATTTGACCGGTCTTCGATTTATGAATTCGATACCATTTCTCTTGGGGTTATCAAGCGTGACAATATCTATGTTATACCCGTTCCGTTCCCTGAAACTGTGCGAAAAACGGAAAGGAGAAAGTTCGTTAGGATACCTCTTTACCTGGAAGGGCGGTTCTATCTCTCTGATGAACCAGATGCGGAGTCTTATGCATTTACCACACGCAACATTAGTGCAGGCGGGATGCTGATGGTGACGAAGAAATATTTGAAGATGGGTGATATAATATATGTTGATTTAAAGCTTGACAACGAGCTCGCGTTAAACAAGCAGAAATCGAAGATTGTCAGACAAGACGCGCAAACAGATGAGGGATTTATGTACGGGGTCCAGTTCCTCGATGTACCACCTGCTTTGGAGAAGTCACTTGTGAGGTTTATATTCCAAAAAGAAATTAAGATGAAGGTTGTCAAATAAGAAGTAGTTTCGAAGGGAGGAAAGGTGATGCTGGAAAAACTCAACGAAGCTCAACTGGATGCAATTAAAGAAGTAGGGAATATAGGCACTGGTAACGCAGCTACAGCGCTGTCCATGATGCTTGACAAAAAAGTAGAAATTTCAGTCCCTCAGGTAAAGGTGATACCTATTTCCAAGATACCTTTTCTTTTCGAAAATCCTGAAGAAGTGGTTTGCTCAGTGAAAATGGAACTCAAAGAAGACATGACTGGTGAGATACTTTTGGTCTTTGACCCGAAAACTGTGAAAATGCTGGCAAAAGTTCTAACTGGGATGGAAATAGCTGACATAACGGAGATGGATGAGTTCACATCTTCAATGATGAAAGAGATTGGTAATATTATGTGCGGTTCTTATATAACGGCACTCGCTGGATTTACCAATCTCTTCATAAATCCGGAACCACCTGAATTGATAGTTGACATGATAAGTGCTATAATCTCTGAAATTTCGATACCACTTGCACTGGCAGGTGAGGAAAATATACTTCTTGTTGAAACACTTATAGAGATAGAAGGATTAGAGGAAGCACTCCAAGGTTACTTACTGTTAGTGCCTTCTGTAGATTCTCTTGAGAAACTTCTAAAGGCGTTGGGGATGTGACAATATGAAGAAAAAAGTCATAATCGGAATTGGAGAATGGGCAGTTGAAAAAAATCCTGCAATTTTGGTTACTTTGGGGCTTGGGTCATGTGTAGGAGTTTGCATTCGTGACCCTGTTGCCAAAGTGGGTGGAATGGTCCATGTGATGCTTCCAGACAGTGGAGGTAGACCAACGAATACACCTGGTAAATTTGCTGATACGGGTGTTAGCTTGGTGGTTGAAGAATTAGTAAAAATGGGTGCATCGCGTTCACGGTTGGAAGCAAAAATCGCAGGTGGCGCATCGATGTTCCAATCGGCGATGGATATAGGCGCAAGAAACGTTGAAGCAGTTAAAGGTACTTTGCAAAGGCTTGGAATTAAGTTGTTAGCGGAAGACACCGGAGGGAGCAAAGCAAGGAGTATAGAGTACGATATTGAAACTGGAAAGTTACTTATTCGAAAAGTTAAAACAGGAGATTCTGTGGAGGTTGCTGAGATTTGATTCTCAACAAAGATGCTATTGTTAAGGAATATTTGCCACTTGTCACACGTTTGGCAAGGGATTTGAAGGTGAATTTACCGCACAACGTGGAAATCGACGACCTTATACAAGAAGGGGTTGTGGCCTTGCTACAGGCAGTAGATAAATACGACCCACGTCACGGAGCCACGTTCAAGACATACGTTTACACGCGTATAAAAGGTGCTATGATAGATTATCTAAGAAAATTAGATTATTTGCCCAAAAATGTGAGACAGGATATAAAGAGGCTTGATAATGAAATTGCGGAATTCTATGTTAAGCACCAGAGGTTGCCTACGTATGAGGAACTTGCTGAAATTTTGGGCATGAGTGTTGAAGAAGTGGAACAAACTTACAATGAACTGTTGTTGAAACAGTATGTAAATTTGGATGAATATCTATTTGGTGTAGATGATGAAAGTTCGGACTTATCGAATTACTATGAGGTTCCAAGTAGTGAGGATGTTAAAGAGAAAGCTTGGAAATCTATACTTTATGAACAGCTCGTTGAGTCGATAAATAAATTGGATGAGAAAGAGAAACTTATCCTTTCGTTGAGATTTGAGCACGACTTATCTTTAAAAGAAATTGCTGCTGTGCTTGGTGTGACCGAATCTAGGGTGTCCCAAATCATCGGCGCAATTCTTTCAAAGCTCAGGAAGATGCTCGAGGTAGAAGAAGAGATGGAATCATCAAAGAGTAAGACTGGCAATAAAGATAGCCGAGAATAGAGTTGTATCGATGAGTATTTCGAGGTGAAGACCATGGCTGAACCAATCAGTGGGATTCAAAATCAAACGATTATTTTAAGAGTGAGCCACGATAGTTCCCATATGGTCAGTTTGCAACAATACGCTGCACAAGCAGCTGCGGCACATAGTGCCCAAAGCGTTGAAAGGAAAACACAAGCTCAGCTCCGCAGTACGACTAATGTTCAGGGTGCAGAACAAAAACATGTAAAAACAGCCACTGAGGGTAGAAGCCAGGGTGAATATGTTGGAAGGCAACGTACAGGGGAGAAAAAAGAACAAAAAGATGAAAAAGAGATTATCAAACAGGATGGAGCTCATATGTTGGATGTGAGAGTATGATTGGTTACTTAAGTGTGATGAACATAGATGGTAAGCATCTTGGAGGGGTGCTGGTTATAAACGAGTTAGGTATACCTGTTGAGTTCAAATACTCCGAACCCGTCACGCCCACCAAACTACAAGAAATCATCTACGGAAGTTCCTTGGAATACTACCTGCATACAGAAATAATCGCGAAGGGGTTGGTTCAACGCTTGGAGAACAAGCCCGAGCTAATACTTGTCCAAGACCCTACTCTGTTGTTTGATAAGAACACGGTTATGTTAACATTATTACCACAGCCTGTTTCTGAGAAAAAGGAAGGCAACGAAGCGGTTGTTAATTTCAACAACAAAAGTATAAGGATTACATTCCCAGAAAACGCTAAGGTTGATGATAGTGTTGTTCAGAAAATTTTAGATTACGTCTCCAAGATAGATATCTTGGAACCTTTCGATAGGGTTGAAAAGGCGTTGAAATACGTATGCGAATCGCAAGAGAAATAATTGAAACACTGAAAATGGAACTCGGGTTTTTGAGATACAAAAGCCCTGACATCGTGGTCGAAACAGCATTTCAGAGCATCGAAGTAAATTTTCCGGCAAGGATAGAAGGTTTTAAATTCGACGTTCCAGGTATTCACGATTTACACTCTTCGCTAACTGTTTCATACCAAGGTTATTCTTTCCCCCAAACGAATGAAAATTTCGCTGTTAGAGATATAAAGGATTCCATAGAACAAAATATTGAGGGGTTTTGCTTGAGTGAGCAAAACCTAAAAGTAGGTTCTTTTGATGGTTTTAATTCTTTAAATTCGAACAATTCTACGATTGTTTTCAATGAGCCACAGAATTTGCGTTTTGATATAGATGAACTGAACGTAGAGGATGTTGAGACATTTAGTTCTGATGCACATAGCTCAAAAGTGAAAAATGCAGAGGTTTTAGGAAATAAACTAATGATTAATGAGTTAGAGTTTAAAACCCCAGGGAAGCTATTCAAAATAGAGTTCCGCAAGCCAAAAGAGTTCCCACCTGTTCTATCTTCCATCGATTATGTACCTGCCCAGTATGTTGAGAAATCTGTCATATTAAATGCTGTTCAAGCTATCAGTTCAAAGTATAATATATCTCTTTTGAAGTTCTTTGGTTACTACCGAGGCATCCCGCTTGATGTTGTCACTGGTATGAAGATATTGCCGAACAAAAATTTGAGAGTGTTTTTCGACTATTCAAAAGCAGAAAGGTTGAAACGAAAGCAGTTGCTCCAAAGAGATTTTATCGTTTTTAAATACGAAGATAGATTCGTTTATCATTTGGTCTAAGAAAATTCATACAAATTAGACAAAAATTCTCTTTTAAAAACTTGCAAAAAGGGTATATAATATCATTGGAAAGGGGTTTTGCTTAACCCTCCTTTTTTGTTGTATTTCATACGATAGGTTGCAAATAAACATAAAAAATATGATATTGATTTGTATTTTCTTCACTGGGAGGTGTGGTGAGTGAAGTTGTTGACGTTTAAAGGAGGAGTCCATCCACCTGAGAAGAAGTTAACAGAACACGAAAAGATTCAAGTTGCACCACTGCCAGAAAAAGTTGTTGTGCTCATGGCGCAACATGTAGGTGCACCAGCAAAGGTAGTTGTTGAAGTTGGACAGCAGGTGAAAACAGGGCAAGTCATAGGGGAACCGCAGGGTCCTGTTTCCGCTTATGTACACTCTCCCGTCACAGGGACTGTGACGAACGTAGCAAAAATCAACAGCGCAGTGCATGGTATGGCTGTTGAGGCTGTAACTATCGAAAGAACGGGAGAGGATGAGTGGGAATTACTACCTAAACTGGATTGGACAACAGCATCAAAAGAAGAACTTATCGAGCAGATAAAAAAAGCAGGTGTTGTTGGACTTGGAGGAGCGATGTTCCCAACACATGTGAAACTGAACCCTTCAAAACCCGTTGATACACTCATAATAAACGGGGCGGAATGTGAACCGTATCTTACTATTGACCACAGAGTAATGCTCGAGATGGATGAAGAACTGTTAGAAGGCATTGAGATTACCAAGAAGATTTTAGGTGTCAAAGAAGTTTACATAGGTATTGAGTACAACAAGGAGGATGCTATTGAGCATCTCGAGAAAAAATGGAAAGGAAAGGTAAAGGTTGCCGCATTGAAGACAAAGTATCCTCAGGGCGCTGAAAAACAATTGATAAAAGCAATTACGGGTAGGGAAGTACCAAGTGGCGGTTTACCAATGGATGTTGGTGTAGTTGTTCAAAATGTCAGTACGATGGTTGCAATAAAGCAGGCTGTTGTGGATGGTAGACCTCTGGTTGAACGCGGGATGACACTAACAGGCGAGGGTGTGAACAGGAAAGGTAATTGGTGGGTTAGAATAGGAACCCCGATATCGTGGATTATTGAAAGGCTTGGAGACGGGTTTGCCGAAGGTTACAACGAATTGAAAGTGTTAATGGGCGGACCGATGATGGGTATACCTGTTCCAAATTTGGATACACCTCTTTTGAAAGGAAACAACGGTATTACGGTTATACCGGAACAAAAACGTGAAAGCACGAACTGTATCAGGTGTTCTTACTGTGTCTATGTGTGTCCAATGAATCTACAGCCTTATTTGCTTGATTTGCTTGCAAGAAAGAAAAAATACGATGAGGCAGCAGCTATCGGTTTGCTTGATTGTATTGAATGTGGTTCTTGTACTTACATCTGTCCAGCTAACGTTGAACACGTCAAGTCGATAAAGCTCGCGAAGAAAGTCTACCGAACACTGCGAGGTGGTAAGAAATGAAGAATGTAAAATTACTAACAACATCGGCACCACATGTAAGGACGCAAGATTCAACAAGGAAGATAATGATAGATGTGCTAATTGCTTTGGTGCCCGCTGTAATTGCAGCTACGTTTTTCTTTGGGATGTACGCATTAGTGCTATCTATCATTGGTATGGTTAGTGCTGAATTGATTGAACTTTTTATAATGAGGGTGCTAAGGAAAGATAAGAATTTTGTTCCAAATGGTAGTGCTGCGGTCACAGGGTTGTTGCTTGCTTTGAACGTCAGCGTGGCAACGCCTTGGTGGGTATTACTTATAGGTGTGGTCTTTGCTATTGCTATTGTGAAGCACGCGTTCGGTGGACTTGGTCAGAATATCTTCAACCCAGCACTTGCAGCAAGGGTATTTTTGCTTGTTTCTTTTCCAACCTTCATGACAACATGGTATAAGCCAATAGCATCGTTCGGTGGTTGGTATACAGACGCACAAACAACAGCAACACCACTTGCAATATTGAAATTACAGGGATTCAGCAAGGTTATGGAAAGCACAAATTATCTTGATTTGGCTTTCGGAAACGTTGGTGGATGTATAGGTGAAACGAGTGCTATTCTTCTGTTTATAGGCTTCCTTTATTTGGTTTTCAGAGGGAGAATTAAGGTAGTTATACCCGCTACTTATATTGGTAGTGTCTTACTCATCGCATCGATATTCTATAATATCAATCCAGAAAGGTTTGGTTCACCTATCTTCCACGTGTTATCTGGTGGATTGATGCTTGGTGCACTCTTCATGGCAACGGATATGGTCACCAGCCCGATGACACTTAAGGGACAAGCTATATTCGGTCTTGGTTGTGGTGTTGTAACGATGCTTATCAGGTATTTCGGAGGCTACCCGGAAGGCGTTTCTTTGTCGATACTTCTTATGAACGCCCTTGTACCCATAATCGATAGACACACACAGCCAAGGGTTTTTGGGAGGCGGAAAGCATGAGAGAAAATAGACGTGAAATGCTGAAGATGAGTATCACGTTGATGGTTTACACATTAATTGCGGGAATTGCACTCGGTTTGGTTTACACAATCACGAAAGATAGAATAGCCGAAGCGGAACTTGCGAACGTCATTTCTTCCATGGAGAGTTTGCTAACTGATGAGAACGGGAATGCTATTGTGAGTGCTGATGAGATAAAGAAAATCGTGCTTTCAAAAAGGAATGAAATGGGCAATGTGTTGTTTACTGATGGTGTAGGAACAGTTATAGCTCCTGTGTATGAGTTTGAAACAGATAGTGCGAAGTATTATCTGCTAACCGGTTATGCGGTTGGTTACGGCGGAAACGTCGTGACGATGGCAGCATTCCAGCTTGATAAAACCACAGGTGAATTGTCGTTAAAAGCTATTAAAGTGCTTGATTATTCACAAGAAACCCCGGGACTTGGTGCAAAGATAGCCGACCCCAATGTGCAGAAGAGGTTCTTCCCGATACCGGAGACGGGACTTAGCAACGGCTTAAAGGTTGATAAGGATGCGGGAAAACAAGGAATTGATCCAGAAGAGGCAAAACAAGAAGGGGTTGTGAAGGTATCTGATGTGATGACTGGTGCAACCATCACTCCAAGGGCAGTTGTGAATTCTTTAAATGCGATGTACAAGTTCCTTAAAGAAAAGTATCTCGGGGGTGAAATGTGATGGCCTCTAAGATTTCGGAATTCACTAAGGGGATAATAAAGGAGAACCCAACATACGTTCAAGTTCTTGGAATGTGTCCGACGCTTGCGACAACAACGAGTGCAAAAAATGGTTTGGGAATGGGATTAGCTGCAACAGCGGTTCTTGTTATGTCAAACATAGTCATATCTGCCATTAGAAAGACCGTGCCAGAAAAGATAAGGATTCCAATTTTCATCACGGTAATTGCCACATTCGTTACCATTGTAGATTTGGTAATGCATGCATTTACATACGATTTGTGGAAAACGTTAGGTCTTTTCATTCCTCTTATAGTCGTTAACTGCGTCATTATGGGACGGGCGGAGGCGTACGCTTCAAAACACGGAGTCGTTGATTCGTTGCTCGACGGATTAGGCATGGGTGTTGGCTTCACACTTAGCCTTACCTTGCTTGGAAGTATTAGGGAACTTTTGGGCAACGGGACGATTTTCGATATCGAGACCTGGGGTAAGGCATTCAACATGTTCGTTATGATTCTACCACCAGGTGCTTATTTGACGCTCGGGCTTTTAGCTGCGCTTTTTGCAGCCATTTCGATTAATCGCCAGGAAAAAGCAAAGAGAGTAGCTCAAGCACAACAAGCACAACAAGTTCAACAGGCTCAGCAAAAGGTAGGTGAAGCAAAATGAAATTGTTCTTGATTTTGCTATCCGCAATGCTTGTCAATAATTACGTGTTTGTTAGGTTCTTGGGAATTTGTCCATTCTTAGGTGTTTCGAGAAAGACCTCTACTGCCGTTGGAATGGGGCTTGCAGTTATATTCGTATTGGTTATGTCTTCCGCCATTTCTTGGGGTCTTGATTTGTTGCTCATAAAATTTCAGCTGGAGTTTTTAAGAACCATCGTGTTTATACTCGTTATAGCGACGTTTGTTCAGTTTGTTGAAGCATTTTTAAAAAAGAACAGTCCTGCACTTTACGAGGCGTTGGGAATTTACCTGCCGCTAATAACAACAAACTGTATCATATTGGGTGTGGCGATAGTAAATAGCTTGTCTAAATACACCTTCTTTGAGGCTATTTTTAACGCACTCGGTGCAGGTCTTGGATTTTTGCTGGCGCTCGTTATCTTTTCAGGTATCAGAGAAAGGCTTGAACTTTACGATGTGCCAAGACCCTTTCTTAACCTTCCAATATCTATGATTACGGCTTCTCTACTTTCTCTTACATTCATGGGATTCCAGGGAATGATAAAGTAAAATACTTCAAACTTAACTTAGAACAACAAAGAAAGAAGTTCCGGTTTTCCGGAACTTCTTTCTTTTTGGTTGTATTTAATAATTCAAAAATCATAAAATCTGTGGTAAAATAACTTGATTGAAGAGAAAAATTGAAAACACAAATAGAAAATATCGGAGGTGTGGCTATGTCATTTCGAGAGTGGCGAAAAGTGTTATTTGGAAAAGAGTGGGTGTTTCAAACCGGAAAGGTAGCAAAACAATCGGCAGGTTCAATTTGGGCAAGGTTTGGTGACAGTGTTGTCCTAGCAACTGCAAATGTTTCGGACAACGTAGTTGAAGGCATCGATTTTGTCCCGTTAACGGTAGAGTACCTGGAAAAGTTCTATGCTGCCGGTAAAATTCCTGGTGGTTTTATCAAACGTGAAGGTAAACCTTCAGAAAGCGGGATACTTTCCTCAAGACTTATCGACAGGCCGATAAGACCGCTCTTTCCAAAGACGTTGAGAAACGAGGTTCAAGTTATTGTAACGGTACTTTCCGTAGACCCGGACTGTCCAACGGATGTGCTTGGTATATCTGCTGCGTCGTTGGCTTTGAATATTTCAAAAATACCGTTCGATGGCATTGTTGCAGGTGTCCAGGTTGGTTATGTGGATGGGCAGTTCATTGTCTTCCCAACAGCTGAACAACTTGAAAGGAGTAAAATTGACATAGTTGTTGCGGGTACAAAGGATGCTATTACTATGGTCGAAGGTGAGGCGAAAGAGGTTACCGAAGATGAGTTGTTACAAGCACTCATGGTTGCCCATGAAGCTATAAAAGAAATTGTAGCGTTCCAGGAAGAAATTATCAGGGAATTCAACGTTGAGAAGATGCCTTTACCAGAGCCAAAGTACAATGTGGAACTTGTTGAAAAATTTGCGGAATATGTGGATATGAACGAATTAGAAAAGAGGATTTTTGCACGTGGTAAACAAGAACGTGTGGAGTTGGCTGATGAATACTACGAAAGTATCGTGCAAAAATTCTTCGAGGAGAACAACATAAGCGAAGAAGAACAGGAAGAATATAAATTACCGTTGAAGGAAAAGTATGATGAGCTATCCAAAAAGCTCATGAGAAAGATAATAATCGAGCGTGGTCTTAGGGCTGATGGAAGGGGACCAAAGGATATAAGACCTATCAGCTGTGAAGTTGGGTTACTTCCAAGGACACACGGTTCTGCACTATTTACAAGGGGTGAGACCCAGAGCCTTGGTATTGTGACACTCGGTTCGCCAGCAGAAGAACAAATAATCGATACTCTAATCGAAGAAGGCACAAAGAGATTTATGCTCCACTATAACTTCCCACCGTTCTCCACAGGTGAAGTGAAACCTTTAAGATTAAGCAGAAGAGAAATAGGGCACGGACATCTAGCAGAAAGGGCTGTTAAAGCCGTTATACCTTCGGAAGACGAATTTCCATACGTTATAAGGGTCGTTTCGGAAATTCTTGAATCCAACGGTTCTTCGTCAATGGCAACTGTATGTTCCGCTTCACTTGCCTTGATGGATGCCGGAGTTCCCATCAAAAAGCATGTCGCAGGTGTTGCAATGGGGTTGATTCTTGAAGGAGATAAATCAGTCATATTAACAGATATTATAGGGCTTGAAGACCACTGGGGTGATATGGACTTTAAGGTTGCAGGAACAAGAGATGGGATAACGGCATTCCAAATGGACTGTAAAGTTTCCGGCGTGAGTGAGGAATTACTTAGAGCAGCCCTTTACCAGGCAAAAGAGGCGAGGATGTTCATACTCGATAAACTATACGAGACGATTTCTGAACCACGGAAAGAACTTTCGCCTTATGCACCAAGGATTAAATGGTTCTACATCGACCCAACCAGGAGTGGTGAACTGATAGGTCCTGGTGGAAGGGTAATTAAGTCTATTATAAAAATGTTCGATGTTGAAATTTCTATAGATGACGAGACAGGAAAGGTCACTGTCAGCGGTGTTGATCCAGAAAAGGTGCAGGGAGCAATTGATTATATCCAGAATATGTTCCGTGACATCTCTGTTGGTGATGTTTACGATGGTAAGATAACAAGGGTTGAGAACTACGGTATCTTTGTTGAAATTGCACCTGGTAAGATAGGTTTGGCGCACGCCTCTAAATTAGGAAACGTGAAACCTACATCCTTCAAGGTTGGAGATAGGGTGAAAGTAGAAATTATCAGCATAGACGAAATCGGAAGATTCCAGCTTAGGAGGGTTGAAGAATAAGCGTATGGTCAAACTCGGAGAGAATATCTACTATTACGAAATACCAGGTGTCAGATCAGCAACAATTGCTTTTATCGTTGGAAGTGGTCCGGTCTATGAACCGGACCATTTACTCGGAATTTCCCATTTTATTGAACATACGGTCTTCCGTAAGACAAAGAAACGAACATTGAAAGAAATAAAGTTTCCCATTGAGCAGGTTGGTGGACTGTTAAATGCCTGGACTGACAAAGAGGATACGGTTTATTATGCAAAGGTCCCTTCTTCATTTTTCAAAACGGCGTTTAATATACTGAGAGAAATTGTTTTTGAACCGGAGTTCACAGAGAGAAACGTTGAACTTGAAAGAAAAATAATTCTTCAAGAATACTACTCCGACTTGGAAGTGCCCGAACAAAGGTTGTTTAACAAATTCTTTGAAGAGCTTATCGATGGTCCACATTCGAAATCGATAATTGGAAAGGAAGAAACTATAAAGAATATTAAAAGGGAAGACTTGGAACAGTTCCACGCGGAGATGTATTCACCTTACAATGTGAAACTCGTCATTGCTGGTCACGTTGACGAAAAGGATTTAAAACTTGTTAAAGAGCTGAACTTAGTAGAAGGCTTCAAGACAGCAAAACAGAGTTCCAAGCTCAAAATAGGTATTGTCTGTGACAAGTTCAAAGAAACGCAGCAGGTTCATCTTCTCTTTGCTCACGATGGGATATCGCTAGTCGATGAGGAAAATATCTACGCATCAATGGTTCTTAAGACGTTACTTGGTAGTGGTATGAGTTCCGTTTTGTTTGAACAAATCAGGGAGAGGAAGGCTCTTGTTTACGATATCAGTGTATCGCATTTGCAGAGCAAAGAATGGGGAGTTTTCCTGATATATGCTGCGACTTCTTTTGAGAATGCTCGAAAACTCGTTGATGAACTCTACTCACTCTTTAAGAATTTCAAACTCACAAAAAAGGTCTTTGACTATGGGAAAAAACGTTTACTTGGATATCTTGAACTTCTGACTGAGAGCACGTCATCACTTATCTCTCTTTACACTCAATATTTAGCAAACGACATTCAAGCCAAGAGCGTGGACGAAATCATAGAACGTGTGAGGGCAGTTAGTGAGAAAGATGTGGAGAGAGTTTTCGAAAAGATGATTTCAGGTCAATGGTCACTTGCGTATGTAACCCCCGAAGAGGAATTGCAAGTTGAGTTACAAGACATTCATGTTTAATCACTATCATTGGAGGTGCATTCAATGAGCAACCTTTCAAACCTGTCGAGTTTTGATAATTTAACCCCACGCCAAATTGTTGCAGAACTTGATAAGTACATCATAGGCCAATACGAGGCGAAGAAGGCTGTTGCGATAGCGATAAGAAACAGAATTAGAAGACAAAGGTTACCTGAGGAGTGGAGAAAAGAGGTAATACCAAAAAATATCTTGCTCATTGGACCAACAGGTGTTGGTAAGACAGAAATTGCAAGAAGATTAGCACAACTATCTGGTTCGCCGTTTTTAAAGGTTGAAGCGACAAAATTCACGGAAGTTGGTTACGTAGGTAAGAACGTAGATTCGATGATAAGGGATTTGGTTGAGATAGCTGTTAATATGGTCAAACAGGAAAAGATAAAAGAAGTTGAGCCAAAGGTGAAGGACTTGGTTGAAGAGCGGATACTGGAAGCTTTGGTTCCAAGTAAAAAACAAAATATACCTTTTGCGAATATATTTGGTTTCCAAGCTGCATTCCAAGGTCAGCAAGAGCAAACTGAAGAAGTCGATATTCGCAGAAAGCGAGCAGAATTAAGGGAAAAGCTTAGAAACGGTGAACTGGAAGATATGGAAATAGAAATAGACATCGAAGTTAGTCAACCAGGTGTTGGTTTTATCGGTATGCCAGATATGGAAGACATGGGGATTGATTTTTCCCAGATACTTGGAAATATACTACCGAAACAGAGGAAGAGAAGAAGAATGAAAATTTCAGAAGCAAGGAGAATACTCACTCCTATAGAATCCGAAAAACTCATCGATATGGACGAGGTCATTCAAAAAGCACTCACATTGGCGCAAGAACGAGGAATTATATTCATCGATGAACTTGATAAGATAGCGGCAAGTGGACAAGGGCACGGACCTGATGTATCAAGGCAAGGGGTTCAAAGAGATTTACTGCCAATTGTTGAGGGGACAACTGTTACGACAAGGTATGGACCAGTTAGAACGGATTACATTTTGTTTATAGGTGCTGGCGCGTTCCATATGTCAAAACCTTCAGATTTGATTCCAGAACTCCAGGGTAGGTTCCCAATAAGGGTAGAATTGGAACCTCTCAAAGAAGAAGATTTCGTAAGAATACTCACAGAGCCAGAAAACGCTCTCTTAAAACAATACAAAGCCCTTCTTTACACGGAAGGAGTGGAACTTGATTTCACAGAAGATGCGATAAGGGAAATTGCAAAGATAGCATACAAATTGAACGAAAAGATGGAGAATATAGGAGCAAGAAGGCTTTATACGGTAGTAGAAAAGCTTTTGGAAGACATCATGTTTGAAGCACCTGAAGTAGAAAAGAAGATAGTCATAGACAAAGACTATGTTACCAAGAAACTTGGAAAAATTATTGAAGATGAGAATGCAGCTGCTTATATTCTCTAATAGAGCAATTAAAACATATTTGAGAGGTGGGGCTTGATGGCGCGTATAAAACCAAGTCGTGTTAGAGAGAGTTTGTTGGCGTATCTGTTTTTGCTACCTTCGCTAATCGTGCTAAGCATCTTCACATTTTGGCCCATCGGCTTTTCTTTTGTGCTAAGCTTTTTTAAGTGGGACTTTAGGAACATGAAGAACCCATACTTTTATGGTCTTGGAAACTACAAAGAGATTTTGAAATTCGATTATCCTGTGAAGTTCCCATTTTACAGGGGGTTGATTTACAGTGCGCTTTACATTTTACTATCTGTCCTATTTTTATTGGTAGTATTCGTTGTTGCTGAAATGTTTGGAAAAAAGAAGTTGGACTGGAAAAAAGCAATTTTCGTTGTTGTGTATGTAACATTGCTTGTTGTTTATGGAACTTCGATGGCTCATTTTAATATGGGTAGGTTGTTGATTTTTCTTTTAGTCTCAGCTGGACTTCTTGTTTGGGGTTGGCGTGGTAGGATAGTTAATTCTAAGTTGCTTTCAGACCATGCATGGCTTGGATTTGCCATATGGCTTGTTACTTATGTCCTTTTCGAATTTAGATTCACGGCAGGGTTTAATGGTCAAAGCTATGGAATTGTAGATTTTCTTATAGACGCGTCAGAGAAGAATTTGTTCTTTAAGGCTTTAGTGAATACCACATACTATGTGATTCTCACGGTTCCTATTGGTTTAAGTTTGGCTTTGCTTATCGCTCTTCTTTTGAACAGCATAGAGCGATTCAAAGCCTTCTTCAGAACAGTGTTTTTCATACCATTTGTCACTTCAGTTGTTGCAGTATCGCTTATCTGGAAATGGATTTTTAACGATGACGTGGGTTTGCTTAACTATATACTTGTCTCAATGGGCCTAGAGCCAGTGAAGTGGTTGAAAGATGCAAAATGGACAATACCGACAGTTAGCATAGTCTCCATATGGCGACACGTCGGATACAACGCCATGATTTTCTTAGCTGGTTTGCAGAATATCGACACGTTTTATTATGAGGCTGCAGAAGTCGATGGTGCGAACAGTTTACAAAAGTTTTTGAAAATCACTTGGCCCCTTCTCTCACCAACAACTTTCTTTTTACTGATAGTTTCTGTCATAGGTGCGTTCAAGGTCTTCCAAGAGGTTTTCACCTTGTATGATGGCTTACCGGGACCATACGGAAACAGCGGTATGACGATGGTTTATTACGTTTTTGACTTGTTCTATCGTCAGCAAAGGATGGGTATTGCAAGTGCTGCAGCTTATCTATTGTTCTTAGTAATCCTTGTCTTCACATTCATCCAATACAGAGTCGGCGACAAGGTCGTCGAATACGTTAGCTGATGCGATGAGGGGGAACAGAATATGAGAGAATTAAAAAAGCTCGTAATTTACCTACTTTTAGTAATTGGCTCAGTTGTTATGATTGCCCCTTTTGCATGGATGGTAGTGACTTCGTTCAAGTTACCATCAGAAGTTAATTCGTGGCCCCCGAAGTGGACTACCAGGTCTTTTGCACTGAATAGAGACATAAAGGTTGTCCCTTCAACTGGAACGGTAACGACAGTTAAGGGCTTGAGTTTGAGAGAAGCTCTTTCATTTGTTGCGAAAAAGAGCACAGGGTTGAATTTGAACGTAAACGATGACCCGTTTTACAGAGGAACCCTGACGATACCGTTCAAGGGTGTGAAGTATTCAAAAGGCGTGTCTCAAGAGGAGTTCAGCAAATTCCTTGCGCAAGTGTCTGTTCCGAGTGATTTCAATACTGATATGGGTAACCCAGAGCAGTTTTTCGAAAATGTCTTTTTGTTCTATAAGACTGGTGCCAATCCGTTTTTTAGAAGAGATGTTTTTGTCGAAGGATTGGTGGGGTCACTTGAATCTTTAGCAGATACAATAGACATGATTTCTACTTTTGGGATTGATAGAATTACCGATGAAAAAGAAAAATCAGAATTTGAAAAATTCTTAGAGGATGTTGTTAAAAATATCGAGATGGTTAAGGCTGAGGTTAATAGATACAAGGCAGGAACAGATATAGTTCTGAATGACGAGGAAATTAATGCGATAAGGGATATTTTGAGCAGATACAATTTTGTTTACTTTGGAACTAATGAGGTAAGTGAGAACTACAACAATACTGTTAGAAACACCGTAGGAAAATACTTGGAAAATATAGATTTCTATGTGAACGTTAAGAATTACTTTGCTGAAATCCAAAATGAGCAAGCACAGACCGATATAGTTGCTGTTCCTCTTAGCAAAGAAGAGCGTGTCAATTTATTGATAAACCGCGTTCAGGATTTTAAGGATAGAGATTTACTTGTTGAAATTGTAAAGAACACATCATTAAAAGATGTTGTGGAAGAATTTGCTAAGAGGCTCGATGACGAAGTAATAAAGAAATTCAATATAAATGCCCAGGATTTGGCGTCTCTTAAGACACTTTTAGGAAACTTGATAAATATTGCAGCAGAAAAAGGCTTGGATTCACAAACTCTGCTAAACGATTCTTATGACACTTTTATTGATGCGTTGGAATCAAAAGTAGGATTTAACCTGTCTTATTCAGCGACAAAATCAAAGCTTGATGCGTATGCTGAAGAAATTCCAAATGCTAAGGAAGTTTTCAGAACGATAGCACTGAATTCTCTTGAATTACAATCTTTGAGAGCTATATATGAACAAACAGTTTACGCTTGGCGTGTCGTGTCGGCTCCAAGCTTTGTTAAAGACGTGTTAGTCAAGGAAGGAAAGACTATAGAAATCCTTCTTGAGGATGTGCATCCAGTGTATTTTGTTGACGATGGAATTAGAACTGTTCATGTTAAATTCAGTACCAGCGATGTATTCAAAAACGTATTCCAGAACTACGTTGAAGCTTGGAACGCAGCTCCGTTTGGAAGATACTACTTCAACACCGTTTTTATTGCAACAGCAACGACAATCTTAGAAATCGTAATTTCGTCAATGGCGGCGTATGCGTTTTCCTGGATGAACTTCCCAGGAAAAGGTTTGTTATTTAGTATATTCCTCGCAACAATGATGGTGCCAGGTGAGGTGCTGCTTGTTCCAAACTTCATTACGATAACGAAATTTGGATGGATAGATACATACTATGCACTGATAGTTCCGTGGGTTGTTAGTGTCTTTTCAATATTCTTGATGCGACAACATTTCATGAGTATACCATCGGAACTTTTTGATGCAGCGAAAATCGATGGTTCATCACATTGGAGATTTTTGTGGCAAATAGTAGTTCCTCTCAGTAAACCTGTGATTATCACAAGCGCACTTTTAAAATTTGTTGGTAGTTGGAATGCTTTCTTGTGGGTGTTAATTGTCACTAACAGTCCGAAGTACAGAACACTAACGGTTGGATTGCAGTCATTTAGTTCAGAAGTGGGAACACTTTACAACTTGCTTATGGCTGCAGCAACGTTCAGCATACTTCCAGTTGTGATTATATTCCTCTTTGCACAAAAGTACTTCGTCAGAGGTATTGCGAGAACTGGATTAAAATAATATTTCAGCTAATCAATAGTCGAAAATTCAATAGTAGCAACCACGCCCCAGGTGCAATATCCCTGGGGCATATTTTAAAATGGATAGTTCAAAAAGCGAACAAAACGTGGTAGGATTTTATAAGAAGATGTAGTTATGTGTTTTGAAAAAAGGAGGAGTAATTAGTTACATGTCGACAGGCGATTTGAGTAGCTCAAAGAGGGATTATACAAGAACGATGAGATTATCTGTTATAGAAGGCTCGCTTTACACACTTGCGTTTAATGCAACTCAGGGATTTGTTTACTCCACGCTTGCACTGTACTTCAATTTTGACCCGGTTCTTGTATCTGTCCTTGCTGTTTTACCTGCTTCTTCTCAGTTGGTACAATTCTTCTCTCCGGTAATTTACAAAATTATTCCTTCGAGAAAAAAGGCTATATTTTGGGTCGCGTTTATTGCAAGGGCAAGCTTTGTGATTATTCCACTTTCATTGGTCACGGGTATTAGGAACAAGCTTGTTGCGGCGATACCGTTCATTGTCTTTAGTATTCTGAACAGTTTGGTTGGGAGTCTTTGGACGTCAGCGATGAAAGATATTGTTCCTGAAAATAGAAGAAATAAATATTTCGGAATGAGAAACACGGTAGCTACATTTGCAGGCCTTATTGCTTGGGTTTCTTATTCGATGATTTTGCAATACCTTGAGCGCACAACTGCCCTTTTCCTTATTTACCTTGTCTGTTCTTCGGTATTTATCTATACTGCATATCTACTTTATTTGCACGACATCCCTGAGACAAAAGTTGTCGAATACGGATTAACGATGCCGCTAAGGACTTTAAAGAATAGAAAGTTCAGAAATTTCGTGGTATTTGTCTTTATTTGGAACTTTGCAATACAGTTTGCTGGCCCGTTCTTCAGTTATTTTGAAGTATCACAACTCAAAGTTCCGTATTCATATCTTGGAATATTGAACATTGTAAACTCTCTGCTTGCGATGTTTTTCTACACATTCTATGGAAGGGTTGCCGAGCATGTTGGGGAAAAGAATATGATTAGATATGGGATTACCTTGGCATTAGCTATCCCATTTCTTTATTCGATGATGACACCAAGTAATTACAGATATTTGATTATTATCGACGTAGTTATCGCAGCAATGGCGTGGAGTGCAATAAACCTCGCGTATTTCACTTTGCTTTTGGGGATTGTTGAAGAACCAAGCGAAATATACATCTCCATGCACGCTCTTGTTGCTGGAATTTCCTCACTAATTGCATCCTATTTGGGTGGAATTACTTTAAATGCAATTAAAGACCTGCGGTTCTTTGGACTTACGGGATACAACGTCATGTTCATGATAGCCTTTGCTTTAAGGATAGGTGCATTGATTTCATTTATAAAACTGGATTTTGGTACAGAAAAGCACAAGCCTTTGAAATTTGTGGAGATGAGTCAAATATTCTTGAGAAGGTCAATGGATTAAAAAGCAATTGCAAGAGGTGAATTAATATGAGCTACATAGAAGGTTCAAAAAGTTTCGAACAAGTTGGTGGTTTCTTCATTACGATTGGGGTTTTTGATGGGGTGCATAAAGGTCACACGAAAATTCTTTCAAAACTTTCACAACTTGCTGATGAGAACAACGGTCAGGCAAAAATCTACACGATTTTATATCCCATGGAATATTATTTAGGAGGATTTGAGGGTCTGATTACATCCGTTGAAGATAGGTTGGATTTGCTCTCTGTTTATGGAGATGTAAAGATACTGGAGCTACCACAAATTAAAGACCTAACGGCTGAGGAATTTTTCGAGTGGATTTCTAAGGATGTAAAAGGTATTGTCGTTGGTCACGATTTCAAGTTTGGTAAAGGCGGAGCCGGTGATATTCACTTACTTGAAAAGCTGTGTAAACGAAAGGGTATAAAACTGGAGGTAATTCCGCCCGTTATTGTGGATGGGGTAAGGGTAAGCAGTAGTTGTATCAGAAAGATGATAAAAAAAGGACAAGTGAAGGATGTAAAGAGGTTTTTAGGTAGGAACTATTCTATACACGGTGTAGTTTACAAAGATAAACAGATTGGGAGAAAATTGGGTTTCCCCACTGCCAATGTGAAAAGGCCAGACCTGTACTTGGTCGAACCAGCTACTGGTGTGTATTTTGTTAAGGTTTACACACCGAAACAATACTATGGTTTGATGAATGTGGGATTCCGACCAACGATAGAACATTCAAGGAAGATAAAATACGAAGTTTACATAATTGACTTCTCGGAGGATTTGTATGGCAAAGAGATACGTGTAGAATTCCTTGAGTATCTAAGACCCGAGGTTAAATTCGATACAATAACTCAGTTGATAGATCAAATGAAGAAGGATGAGGAGAATGCAAGGAGGTTAATTGAGGAGTATGAGAAATTCGAACCGAAAGATTTGGAACACATCTAAGATAGATTGTAGCAACATTAATAAGCTTGCCGAAATGATAATAGAAAAATTTCCGCGGGTCCACGAGGAAAAAGACCCTTTCAAAGTACTTATCACCACAATTCTCAGTCAAAGAAGCCGTGATGAGAACACGGAGGTATCTTCAAGGAATCTTTTCAGTGTATATGAAAATGTCGAGCAGTTAGCTCAGGCAAAGCCAGAAGAATTGTACGACCTGATTAAACCATCCGGGCTTTACAGGGAGAAAGCGGAAAGGATAGTTGCTGTATCGAAGATAATATTAGAAAAGTACGGCGGGAAGGTTCCGAATAGCTTGGAAGAACTTGTTTCATTACCTGGTGTGGGTAGAAAGACTGCGAACATCGTTTTGCATGTGAGCTTTGGACAGCACGCACTTGCAGTAGATACACATGTTCACAGGATATCGAATCGATTGGGGTGGGTGAATACGAAAACTCCGGAACAAACGGAAGAAGAATTGAAAAAAATACTGAACCCCAATCTTTGGGGTCCAGTCAATGGTTCTATGGTTGAGTTCGGAAAACAGATTTGCCGTCCAATTTCGCCTAAATGTGAGGAGTGCTTCTTAACAACATGCTGCAAGTATTTTAAAGAGAAGAGATAAACTATTTCCTTTGCACAAACGCTTGAGCCATAAATGCACCTTGGGCTTGTAATTTTGCCAAGGCACTTTCGAGAGCCGAATACTTTGCCCAGAGTTGTTGTTCTTTCTTTTGAATATACTCCATCATCGTTACCATGCGTTTCGAAAGAATACGTTTCTCTCTCTCAAGTCTTCCGTTTACCCCAGCGACTGTGTCGATTTCACCGTTGAACTTTGTTAAGTCCCAGCTATATTCCTTGATTTGAATTGCTAGACCTTTGTAGGATTCTGTGTTTCCAAAGAATTCCCACACACCGTTAGGGCCGTTGTCATCTATGAATTTTCTTAGTCGGTCTTCATCTAACGTAATCTTACCTCTCATCGTGTTTTGGAAGCTCCTACCCGTATCACCAGAAGAAATGCCTAAATCTCTTAGAGTTTTTCCATTCACATTCACCGTTAAGAAGTTTCGGAACTTATCAAAGATACGTCTTAGGAAGGCATCATTTTTCAGTATGCCTTGGAGTTTTTCATCTTCGTTCATCTGGTCTTCTGACTTACCTTTTACTTTATCTTCAGTTATTTTTGTATATAGAAAATCAGTAAGCTCATTCCATTTGTTAACAAAATCTTTTACACGTTCAACAATTTTATCCCTATCGGTTCCAACTGTAACGATAGCACTACCTAAAGCTGAAAGATTTAAAGTCAGACCGTTATAAATAAATGTATTGGATTTTGATGAAAGTTCTTCGGTAACGCCATTGAATGTTACCCTAACTTGAGCCAACTGTCCAAGCACAAAAGTGGAGTTAACATCATCAAGCTTTAACGGAGTCAATGCAATATTATCGCCCTCAACTGATATGATGTTATCTCCCGTCGTTTTGCTTGTAAGCACAATTTGACCAGATTTGTCATCGTACGTAGCGTATACATCACTAACGGTGTTGTTGATTTTTTGAAGCATAGTTTGCAATGTATCAGAGGTTTTAAGCGTGATTTCTTTTCCGTTTATTTTTATCGTTGTATCGGAACTAATTCCAAGACTCGATAGCGTTTTAAATGTTGAGTAAACACCGATATCTCCTGAGCTTTCAAGTGTAAAAGTCGTGCCTGATTGTTTCAAACTCGCATCGTTTAGTCTGAACACAAATGTGAAGTTACCAGAGACATTTGAGATTTGAAATGCTTTGTTCGATTCGATTTTCATTTTACCATCTTGGAAGGATATATTAGCAGTTGCTCCTAAATCTGTAAACGCTTGCTGTAGTTTAGATATGATATCGTTTATTGTGTCACTATGAGATATGGTGATTTGTTGTTCTTGCGAGCCAATCTTAATTTTCACCGTTGAATTATCTACGGGAGTGTAGCGTGTATCTATACTCGCATACGTATCAGTTGCCTGAATTTCTCTTCCGAGTTTGCCACTTTTGAAGATACTGTTCGTTGCAAGGTTCAATACATCAATGTTGTAAGTACCATCCAGTGCTGATGGCGCAGCACTTGCCGTGAGAACGCTCGTAGCTGAAGAGGTTGCCGTCTTTGGGATTAGGGTTGCTTGAAGGGAAAAGTTGGTTATGTAGTCGTAGAAATCTCTTATCTTTTCCGAGACCTTTTTATACGCTTTCTGGAGGTTTGTGTATTGTGTGTACTTATCGTTGAGTCTCTGGAGGGGTAGAGACTCGATTTCCAAAAGTTTTTCTATGATACTCTGTGTATCAAGACCACTTACGGCACCACCAATCTGCATTCTTGAAGATTGTTGGTACCGGTAATTGATGTTGTTAGCTATACTTGAAAGGTCCATAGGCTCACACCCTTTCGTCCATTAATACCCCCAGCAATTCTTGAATTTTCTTGGCAAGTTTAAGGGCTAGTTCTGGAGGTATCTGCCTGATAACCTCCCCTGTTTCCGGGTCCTTAATCTTAATAACAACCATGTTTGTGTCTTTATCAATACGGAACTCTGCCTCTCCTCTGAATATTTTCTTTAGCTTCTCGAAGTTTTCCTTAAATATTTCCAAGTCTTCATCTTTTCGCTTGCTTAAAATATTTTGCAGTTCACCGCTTGTCGGCGAGTGTTCTCTTACAACGTTTTCGACTGAATCATTTTGCTCGTTTGGTGCTACATGACTTTTGTTCAATAAGTCTGGTTCAACGATACCGCTTCTGATTCCAACACCTTTCACTCCGTCCATGGCTACCCCTCCATGAAAAATCGGATTAGACCTTCCCTTATTTATTATCGTCACTTTTTTCTTTTTCTTTAATTGAATCCAATAACTGAGCTATTCTTACGGTGGCTTCTATACCTTTATCTTCCTTGAACCTAAGTTCAGGTGCAACGTACATTCTTATGTTCTTTGCAACGTAAGTTCTAAAATATCCCTTTTTTGATTCCAAATATTCAACAATCTCTCTTCGTTTGTTTTCGTCACCAAGCACGCTAACAAAGATATCGGCATATCTTTTATCCTTTGAAACTTCCACTCTTGAAAATGTGATGAGTGACCTTACCGTATCTATGTAAGGGTCTTTCATCTCCATCAATGCTTCGGCTAAAACTTTTCTTAATTCGGATTCGAGCATCTTAAGTTTGTATTCCTGCTTCATCTTTAACACCTCCATAAATCATATCTTTTGACCTTTCAAATACTCTTTCGAGCTCGTGGAACATTATTTTCAAGTCACTGGGTTTAATCCCAAGAACGTCGAAAACCAGAGGATCCAAATAAGGTGGACCGTAAGACAAGGAATAACCGGGCAAAAAGATGTTTGAAAAAACATTCGCCAAGTGAACAATAGAAATCATCTCTGTATTTGGTGAATCAGGGTTAAGCGAAGGTTTTTCGTGATACAGGGCAACAGAAATGTATTCATCGGGGAATTTCCATAGTTTTAAAAGCTCACCGCCTAATTCCATGTGGTCTTCAACTTGGCATTTGTATTCGATTAAAAACATTGGTGTTTGTTTTTCCTCGCTAAATTTTGCAAGTTCATACATGTACGTTGGGAAAATCAAATCTATTGCTATTTTTCCAACATCGTGCATCATTCCTGCAAGAAAAACTTCTTCTCGGGTCATGAATCCGATATTTTTTGCAATATGTTCTGCGAAAATAGCCGTTGTCATAAAGTGTGACCATAGTTTGTCGTGGTCAATAAATGTATGTTTTGAATGTAATGCAGAATACGTAAAAACGCTGAGTGCAAGATTACGCACAGTTTTGAAACCAACTATAACAATAGCTTCGCTCAGTTTTGTAATTTTTCTTGGCAGACCATAGTATGCTGAATTGACAAGTCGGAGTATCTTCGATGAAAGTCCGACGTCCATTGAAATGACCTTTTCAAGGTCTTTTGCACTCGCATTCGGATTTGATGCGGTTGAAATAATTTCTTGAACTACAATGTCTGGAGTTGGTATTTCAGAAATTGTTCCGAGTAGTTCTTTTATCATTCGCACTCGCTCCATTTAATTATTTTTGAGCAAGTAAATTGTCACTTTTTAGACATTTTTGTTTTTTGGGAGAATGACTTCAAATATGCTTCCTTGACCAACTTCAGATTTGACTTGGATTTCTCCGCCGTGCATTTCCACAATTTCTTTTACTATCGCCAAGCCAAGTCCTGTCCCTGGTATCGAGTAAGTTAGTTCGTTATCTACGCGATAGAATTTGTCAAATATCTTGTCAATTTTATCCCCTGGTATACCTATACCGTTGTCTTCAACGGATATTCTTATTTTCTCTCCTTCGTCATTCACGGAGACTTTGACGTATTTGTTCTCCTTCTGTGGGTCAGAAAATTTTATTGCATTGCTTAAAAGGTTTACAATCACCTGCTCAATTCTTCGATGGTCACATTCAATTGTTACTGGTAAACATTCCTTTTCAATTTTCACTTTCTTTTCTTTGGCAAATGCCTGAACGGCACTTACTGCACGCTCAATAATGTCACAAATATCGGAAGGTTCTAACACTACGCGCATGGTTCCAGATTCCAGCTGAGAGAAATCGAGCAAGTCGTTTAAGAGCTGTTCCAATCTTAAGGATTGTTCGTGAACGATATTGAGAAATTCTTGTATTTCTTCGTAACTCATCGGCATACTCAATATTGTTTCAACGTATGCCTTTATCGCAGCAAGTGGTGTTCTTAATTCGTGAGAGATGTTTGCAATGAAGTTCGTCTTTATTTTATCTACTTCTTTTAACTTCTGAATCTCTTTCTCGGTGGTGATATTTCTAACATTTACAAGTATCCTGTCTTCACCAAAAAGTTTGATGCCTTTGAGCGATACGCTGAAGAAAGAGTTCGCTTCCTCGAACTCAAAAAACTCAGTGCCATTTTCTATACTCTTCAAAATCTCGTCTAACAATCTATGGTGCTCGTTGAGTATTTGCTCTGCTTTTATGTTTTTGAACTCAACATCACGGTCTTTAAAGACGATAATGCCATCGTTTGAAACGTTTATTATGGTTTCATAGTACTGGCGAGAATCGTCAACAATCTTAAATAGCCTCAGGTTTTCAAGCGTGATGCCTGAGAGATAAGCAATCAATTGTAAATAGTCTATGATTTCAGCAGTAGGCTCGTTAGTTGTTAGGATAACTATGAGCGATAATACCTTACTCCCTTTGAAAATAGGGATGAGCCCAACGTAAATATCCTCAAAAGGAAGAAACGTTGGATGAAGCCTTTCTTCTATCCACTGGAGGTAGTCGGCATAGTATTCTTTGGCTATAGTTACGTCCACTGGTTCTGAATATATGAGTTCTTTGTTTTTCAAGACATTTAGAACTTGAAAATCAAGAATACGCTTTAAAATGCCAACTAAAGCGCTGTAAAGTTTGTTCTCATCGTCTACTTTTGATATTTCAAGCATGTATTTTGAAAGGAGTTGTTGAATTTCCATCGATTGTCACCTTCTCAATGGATTTTGGGTTTTTAAGCTTTACATCCTTTTTACATCTTTACATCTTTTCAGGGGCACTCACACCAAGTAATTTCAAACCTTCTGAAATGATAATCTTAACACCAAGAGCAAGATTGAGACGTGCATTTGAAAGTTCTGGGTTTTCTGGGTCTACTATCTTGTAGTCTGCATAGTATTTATGGAACGCTGCAGCAAGATTTTCAAGATAGTCAGTTAGGTAATGTGGAGAGAGCTTGTCCCTAACGCGTTCTAAAACATCGTCAAATGTGGAAATAAGCTTTATGATTCTCAATTCAGCTTCGTTTTCAAGAAGTTCGATATTGTTAAGTAGCTCGAATTTTAATCCTTTTGCCTGTGCGTTCTCAAAAAGGCTTGAAATTCTTGCGTGAGCGTATTGAACGTAATAAACTGGGTTATCGGTTGTTTGGGCTTTAGCTAATTCAAGGTCAAAGTTCAAATGTGTGTTCACATCAACCATTGCAAAGAAATATCTTGTAGCATCCTTTCCGACCTCGTCTATCAGTTCGTCCAATGTAACGAATTCACCGGCACGTGTACTCATCTTCACTATTTCATTTCCGCGTTTGAGTGTTACGAACTGGTGCAAAACGAAGATGAGGAAATCTTCTGGGATGTCGAGTGCCTTTATCGCTGCATACATCCTTGGTAAATGTCCATGATGGTCACTTCCGAAGATGTCGATTGCAATATCATAGCCTCGTTTGAATTTGTTGTAATGGTATGCAATATCTGTCAAATAATATGTGTAACTTCCATCACTTTTGATAAGGACCTTATCGTTATCATTTTCAAATTGAGATACTTTAAACCAAATAGCGCCCTCGCTTTCGTATACCAAGTCTTTGCTTTTCAGTATATCAAGCACTTTCTGAACGGTTCCATCATCTATCAAGCTCTTTTCACTTACGATGCTGTCGAACTTTGCATCGAGCTTTTTCAAAGTTGCTTCAAACATCTTAGTTATTTCCCGGAGTGCATAATCTTTAAAAACCTCTTCTACTTCGTTGTTCCAAATGCGGAAGAACTTGTCATCGTGGTCTTTTAATACGAGTTTCGCGATATCTATTACGTATTCTCCACGGTATCCATCTTCGGGTATGGGTTCCTCGTAGCCAAGAAGTTGGTTGTACCTTGCCCAGACAGATTTCGCAAGTAGTTTTATTTGTCTGCCGGCATCGTTTAAATACATTTCCTTGGTTACATCGTAGCCAATGTATTTCAGAACGTTACCAAGCACATCTCCAATAACGACCTGACGACCGTGTCCAACCGTTAACGGACCTGTTGGGTTTGCACTACCGTATTCAAGAAGGATTTTACCTTTGTTTTTGAACTTCCATATGCCTGAAGGGTTTCTAAGGAAATTTTCGAGGAAATTTCTGTAAAAAGTCTTAGAAACCTTGAAGTTGATGAACCCAGGTCCTGCTATCGTTATCTCTTCAAACATGGGATGCCCAGAGAGCTTTTCTACAAAATATTTTGCCACCTCTCTTGGTGGCTTTTTGAAGTGTTTTGCTCCGACCAACGCGATATTCGTGGAAAAATCTCCGAAGTGTTCTTCTGGTACCTCGACAACGAAATCGTATTCATAGCCACTTTCCATCAAAAAGCTTCTCAATAAGCTTTCTATTTCTTTCCGAATCATCTACGCTATGACCTCCTGGTTTCACAGTTTTTTGCATTTTATTCTTTCGATAACTCTTCAATTATAACATTCCATATCTTATCCAGACCTTCCTTTTTGACAGAGGAACATGGAATGATTTGCCGGATTTTGTAACTTGATAACACCTGTTCAAAATACTTAAGTTGTTTGCTTAATTCTGAAGAGCTTAGCTTGTCAATCTTGGTCAACACAACAGCAGGTGAAATTCCCAGCACTTCCAACCACTCGAGTAACTGAGCGTCAGAGTCCATGAGTTCGTGTCTGGAATCTATCAGTGCAAAGAGCGCTTTCATATTCCAAGAACGTTCAGAAAAATACCTTTCGATGACTTTTCGCCACTCTTCCCTGTCTTTTTTGGAAGCGCGTGCGTATCCATAACCCGGAAGGTCGACGAGGTAAAACTTGCTATTTATCAGATAGTAGTTAATCGTTCTTGTTTTTCCAGGGTTCTTACTGACGAATGCAACCCTTTTCCCGATAAGTGCGTTCAAAAGACTGGACTTCCCAACATTTGAACGCCCTACAAATGCGAATTCCCCACGGAGAGGTTCCGGGAATTTGTCATTTGGTTTCGCTATTACTTTTGCGAGTTCTACGCTTTTTACTTCTATTGGTTTCACTGGTTTGCTTACTTGCGTTTGTTTCACACAAAGCCACCTCCAGCACTTCGTCGATTGTTTCAACGAGGATGAAGTTCATGTTTTTCTTAGCTTCCTCAGGTATCTTTTCCAGGTCTACTTCGTTTTTCTTAGGTAATATGACTGTTTTAATACCTTTTCTGTAAGCAGCTAAAACTTTCTCCTTTATACCTCCAACAGGTAGCACTCGTCCTCTTAGCGTAATCTCACCCGTCATTGCTACGTCGTTTCTAACAGGGATGTCCTTTACCACTGAAACTAAAGCCGTTGTAATAGTGACACCTGCGCTTGGTCCATCTTTTGGAACAGCACCTTCGGGCACGTGGATATGTATATCGTATTTTGTGAACTTTTCTGAGTAATCTTCTCCACACAGTTTTCTTGCCAAACTTAGAGCGATTCGAACGGATTCTTTCATGACATCACCGAGCTGACCAGTGATTATCAGTTGCCCATTTCCAGGTATCAGCGCACTTTCTATGTAAAGTGTTGTTCCTCCGTTTGGAGTCCAAGCAAGTCCTGTCGCGATGCCAACGAGTGGTTTTTCTAAAGAATCTTCCTCTCTTATCTTCTCTGGTCCCAAGTATTCAACTACTTTTTCAGGAGTTATTACAACGGTCTTGTTAGTCTTTGTGAATTCCAGTGTTGCCTTTCTCACAACGCTTCTCAGTTGTCTTTCCAGTTCGCGGACACCCGGTTCCAAGGTGTATTCATGGATTATCTTTTTTATCGCCGAGTCTTTGAAGACGAAAATCTTTGCCTTCTTCTCTGTAAATTCTTCGTATATCTTTGGTATTATGTAGTTCTTGGCTATATAGAACTTTTCAACATCCGTGTAACTTGAAATCTCAATCACTTCCATACGGTCTCTTAGTGCAGGTGGTATTGTGTATAGTACGTTTGCCGTTGTAATAAAAAGCACCTCAGATAGGTCGAATGGTAACTCTATGTAGTGGTCTACGAAATCTTTGTTTTGCTCGGGGTCAAGAACTTCGAGCAACGCGGAAGCTGGGTCTCCCTGGAAACTTATTCCCATTTTATCTATCTCATCGAGTAGTATCACAGGGTTTTTAACCCCCAATTTCCTTATGAGTTGTATGATTCTGCCGGGCATCGCACCTACGTATGTTCTTCTGTGACCACGGATTTCAGCCTCATCCCTTAGACCACCAAGTGACATGCGACCGAATTTTCTGTTCATCGCACGTGCTATAGACTTTGCAAGAGATGTTTTACCAACCCCCGGAGGACCGACAAAACAGATTATAGGTGCCTTGGTCTTGTCGGAAAGTTTTCTTGTCGCAAGGTATTCCAATATTCTCTTCTTTGGTTCTTCCAAACCGTAGTGGTCTTCATTTAAGACTTTCTCTGCATACTCTATATCAACCGTGTCTTCTGTCTTTTCGTACCAAGGTAAATTGAGTATCCAATCAAGGTAAGTCCTTATCACACTCGCCTCAGGTGCGTATGGAGACATCTTTTCTAATCTTTGCAGTTCCGCCTGTACCTTTTCTTTAACGTGTTCTGGATAATTTCCCTTCTCTATCTTTTCTCTTATTTCTTTTATCTCAACATCTTCTTCTCCGCCGAGTTCGTCGCGAATAACACGCAACTTCTCCCTCAGGTAGTACTCCCTCTGGCTTTTTTCAATTCTTTCCTTGACCTTTTGGTCCAGTTGCTGTTCTATCTCCAGTAACTCCGTTTCCCGAGCTAATATGTCTAAGATTTTTTCAAGACGATTGGCAGGATGAATTATTTCGAGTAGTTCTTGCTTTTCTTCGATACTTCCCGGACACAAAGATGCCGCTATGTCCGCGAAGACATCGGCGTTATCAACATCTTCTAACAGCATTAACGTCTCAGGTGGTATTTTCCTTGAATACTGGACATATTTATGGAGTTCTTCTTTGACCATTCGCATTAAAGCAATTAAGCGTTTTGATTTGCCATAGCGTGCCCTGAGTATTTCAAGTTCGAACTCAAAGAACTTCTCACCGACGTTCTTTATCCATTTAGCCCTTGCAATTCCCTCAACAAGGACTTTAAAAGTGTTATCAGGTAATTTACCAACTTGAATAATTCGAACTATTGTGCCAACTTTGTAAAGGTCGCTTTCTTTTGGGTCTTCAATCGCCGGGTCTTTTTGGTTCACTACGAAGACCAAGTTGTTTGTGTGTTCCATCGCGTGTTCGAGAGCCATAAGGGATTTTTCCCTGCCTACATAGAACGGAACAACAGTATTGGGGAAAATCACCATGTTGCTACGCATCGCTATTGCAGGCAGTATATTTGGAATAGATATTCTTTCTTCCCTACTCTTTCTTGCTTCTTTTTCTAGCTTTGCGAATCTTTTTTGATTGTTTTGGTTGTTCTTTTTTTCGGTCTTATCCAATGTTCATGCACCTCCTTATTAGTTCGAGTCTTCCACTGTCTGCTGTGATACTTACTTTTCTGTGACCTTCGTCAATATGTTCGAAGATAATAGTTATGAAATCTTCCAAGAAAAATTCCTTTACCAACTCGCCCCATTCGATTACAAATATTCCATCCTTCTCTTCTATTTCCCCTTCAAGAACGTAAAATATCTCTTCCAAGTTGTTAAGACGGTAAGCATCTATATGGTAGACTGTTTTTAGACAAGAGTAGACATTCATTAATGTGAACGTTGGACTTGTGACGATGTGTTCGCTACAACCAAGTCCAGTGACCAAACCACGAACAAATGTGGTCTTTCCACTTCCAATTTCGCCAGACAGAATCAGTATATCGCCGTCTGAAAGACAATTTGCAAACCTCTTTGCCACACTTTTCAGTTCCTTTTCATTTAAGATTCCCAGTTCAATGCGCGGTTGACTGCTTGTTTCCACTTGTTAAATTCCTCCTCACGAGATTGTTTTGGAGTAAATATCCTATCTATCTTCCTAATTTCCTGAAGCCTTTCTTTTGTGACCAAGCCTAAAGCGATAGCAGCCAAACTTGCTGCACCTAGGGCTGTTGTTTCTCTGTTAACCGGTCTTTCAACCACCGTATTTACCACATCGGCAAGGACTTGCATGATAAGGTTATTTTTTGATACTCCACCATCTACCTTTAGGGTGTTAATCTTTATATTACTCTCTTTTTCCATCAACATGACTAATTGCCCAACGGAAAATGCGATACCTTCGAATGCGGCGTATATAATGTGTCTTTTGTCCGTTCCGGGAGTGAGTCCGATTATCAATCCTCTTGCGTATGGGTCCCAATACGGGGCGCCAAGTCCTGTGAGTGCTGGGACAAAGTAGATTCCTCCGTTATTACCCACCTGGAGTGCGAGCTCTGTTAATTCAGAGCTATCTTTTCCGAAACCAAGGTTTTTAATGAGGTAATTCACCAACGTTCCCGTTATGAACACGCTACCTTCAAGCGCGTAGACAAGCTCATCTTTAATCTTCCATCCAACAGTGCTTAATAAGTTATGTTCAGAATAAATCTTTTCGCTCCCTGTGTTCATTAAAATAAAGCTACCAGTCCCGAGCGTGCACTTCACATCTCCTTTTTGGAATGCCGTTTGACCAAAGAGTGCTGCCTGTTGGTCACCAACTAAAGACGCCACGGGAATACCATCGTCTGTGTAACCTATAAGCTGTGCTGTATCAACAACTTCCGGAAGGAATTCCCTCCTGATGTCGAAGAGTTCCAAAAGTTCATCGTCCCAATCAAGTGTGTTTATATTAAATATCATCGTTCTTGATGCATTCGAATAATCTGTTACGTGCCTGCCTGTCAATTTCCAAGCAAGGAAGCTATCTATTGTTCCGAACCTCAATGTTCCTTTATTATAAGCTTTTTGAACTTCTGGCACATTTTGAATAAGCCATTCCATTTTAGTTGCTGAAAAGTACGGGTCTACAACTAAGCCTGTTTTCTCTTTTATCGCCCGTCCGTACTCTTTTCTCAGATAGCTCGACCTTTCCGCCGTTCTACGGCACTGCCAAACAATGGCGTTGTGTAGCACTTCTTTTGTTTCAGCATCCCAAGCAACAACTGTTTCTCTTTGGTTCGTTATACCGATAACATCTATCTTCTTTCCTCTTGAAGATGCAACTCGTTTGCATTCTTCAAGAACTTCGACAACAGTTTGCCAAATGTCTTCAGGGTTGTGTTCAACCCATCCTTCTTTCGGGTATATCTGACGGAATTCTCTGCGCGCCTCGTGCACAACTGAAAAATCATCATCAAATAAAATTGCCCTTGTGCTTGTCGTTCCTTGGTCCAAACCAACGAACATACTTTTCTCCCTCCCTATCCCCTGACTTCTTTGGGTCTTGTCGTCATTTGAAGAACCTGCCTATGATGTTCAATACTATTGTAAGTATCACACTCAATATAATCATCGTTGTTATTGGAAAGATGAAAACAAAATTCTTTCTTTTAATAACGATATCTCCAGGAAGCCAATTAAGGTCACTCATCTTCGATATCAGGAACATCGTCAAGCCCATTGTAATGGTTATTAGTCCGAGCATGATCAATAATTTTCCAATTTCCCGCATTTTCTCCCTCCTTGAAGTAGGAGAATGGAAGTGCTACCATCTCACCGTCATCGGTCTGGAGAGTTACCCTCGATAAGAACACGTTTACGGTTATCACCTTTGCGATTTTTCCATCGTAGTAAATTGTAGAACCTTCATCAGGAATGTTCTTCAACGCTTCAACATAGAAGTCATGCTCAAATGTTAGACAACAAAGCAATCTACCGCATGGTCCTGTAATTTTTGAAGTGTTTATCATCATCTGTTGTTGTTTTGCATGTTTCAGGGTTACACTGTCAAATTCTCTCAAGAAGTAGGAACAACAGCTCTTGCGACCACAAAGACCTAATCCTTTGATAAATTTCATTTCGTCTCTTGCACCGACCTGTCTTAACTCAATACGCGTTTTGAATTCTTTTGCTATGTCTTTTACAAGTTCTCGAAAGTCTACCCTTGTTTTTGAGCTAAAGTAAATTACTAACTTGCTCCGGTCAAATATGTATTTAGATTGCAAAATCTTCATTGGAAGGTTGTGTTTTTTGACAAGTTCGATAGTTACCTCTCGCGCTTTTTTTGCAATTTCCTCGTTTTCTTGGATAATCTCCAAATCTTCTTCTGTTGCTTTTCTGATAATGGCTTTGAGTTCATAATTGACATCATCTATGCTTATGTTCTTTGGTCCTAACAAAACTTTGCCATAATCTGTCCCAAATTCGCTAAGTACGATTGCGTAATCACCGTATGTAAATTTTTCTCCGTTATCTAAGTAATACACAATTTTTCCCAGTGGCATCAATTCAACACCATAAACGGTAGCTTCTAAACTCACAGATTATCACCTCTTAATCCAAGTAGTAGTGTATAATACGTCAGTTGGTAGTTGAAGTTCGCAATCTTAGCCTTCAGAATCTCATCGCATATGCGCAGATATTTTATCTTCAAACTTGGAGAAAGTGAACCATTTTTGTAAATCAACCAAGAAATAACCTTTGCAACAATTCTCAGAAACTGAATGTTACTCTTCTTGGATAACTGCGAAATAAATTTCACATAAGTTGCCAGGTCTTTGTTTAAATATTGTTCGAGAAGATGTTTTAAAGATATTATGACATCGAGCTCTTGATTGATTTCATCAATTTCGTCTATAGCTTCGAGAAATTCTTCTTCCGAAAGAATTGAATAACTCTTTTTCTTAATTGGCTCAAGGAAATCGTAATTCCAATACACCAGATACCTCTCAAATTCGTCCAATCCTGGTTCGATAGGTAGTTGTATTTGTAGCTTTTGTAACCTACTTCTTATCGTCGGTAAAAGTGAAAACCATCTTGAGGTAACCAGAATTAATATCGCGTATGACGGAGGTTCTTCAAGGGTTTTTAAAAACGCATTTGCAGCTTCTTGAGTCATTTTGTCTGCATCGTAGAGAATAACCTTTTTTATTTCACCTTTTGGGGAAAAGTCAAGAAACTCAATGACGGTTCTAACCTCATCGATGCCAATGTTTGTATCCGGTTCGATTACCATTAAATCTTGTATATCGGAGTCTTCTATTAAACCTCTTATCAGTGCTTTTGCGTAAGCCTTATTTGGAACAACTAAACCATATGATTTTCCGTTTTCCAAGTATCTAGATAGTTTATCTTTAATTTCCTCGAACGTCATTGCTGTCACCACCGGAGCTTTTCAGATGTTCTTTGTGTATTTGTGTAACAATATAGCAGTAATAATTCAATTCTTACCGAGTTCGTTCAGAACTTAGAAGTTTTTACTCGCATTTTAATTATATCACAAACAACGGATTTAGACTATTGTTTTCCGTTGTGGTATAATCACTAATATGGTTAACGTCTCTATTCTAAACCAGGGAGAGAATGAGTCAGTATGGGAGAAGAGAGAACAGTTGAAAAGTTTGATACTCAGTCATTAACAGAGAGAGTAAATAAGACAATCCAGTTGCTACTGAAAGAACTGATTGAAAACACGCCCGATGCGTTGAAGGTATATTCTCAAGAGTTCGCTAATTTTACCTTGAGACCAGGCAAGCGAATCAGACCACTTCTATTGTTGCTGACATATTATGGTTACGCGAGTTCCCCGGATGACGATAATGATAAAAGTGCATACATGTTAGCCGGGATATTGGAGATAATGCACGCGTTCTTGCTTGTGCATGATGATGTTATCGATGAGTCTTCTCTTAGACGAGGTGAGCCTACACTCCACAAGATTTATGAACACCTAACTGGGAGTGAAAAAGTCGGAAAAGACCTTGCAATCGTTGTTGGTGATATAGCAAGTTTTTACTACTTTGGAAAGCTTTCAGATTTAATTAATTTTGGCATTGAAAAAGAAGCACTCCAAAGGCTTCTTAAACTATTTGCCGACTGTTATGTGAAGACCGGATACGGTCAATTGCTCGACATACTTTTCACTGGAAGTGTAACTGAGAGTGCGCTAAGAGATGATATTCCAACCAACATCAGCCTCTACAAAACCGCTTACTATACCTTTATCTATCCAATGCTCTTCGGATATTATTTGGCAGGTGGAAAGGAAACAGAAGAGGCTCAGAGACTCCAGCAAATGGGTGAAAAGGTAGGTATAGCATTCCAGTATAGGGATGATATACTTGGCACGTTCGGTGGTGATAAGAAAAGCGCTAACGATATCCTTGAAGGTAAAGCAACCATCCTCGTTAAGAGAACGATGGATAAACTTGTGGAAAGCGAAAAAGAAATGTTCTTAGGTTTGATAAACAAGAAGGATAAGTCTGAAAATGATATTGAAACGATAAAATCGTATATGCTCAAATCTGGTGCTTTAGATGAAACAACTAAAGATGTAACGAAATTGGTCACTGAAGCGCTTTCTATATTGGCTCTTCTGAAGATGGATACATACTACAAAGCTGAGATAGAAAAGATTTTCAGAAAAGTTTTAGATATACCGAAAGTTGCATTTTAAATCTTAACCGGTGGTGGTAAGTATGGCGGATTATCCACTTCAGTATAAAAACCCTGGACCTGAGGTTGTTTTGAAAACCAAACGCGGTTATCCAAGACTTGGTGCAACTCCAGATGAAACAGGTGTGAATTTTGCAATATTCTCTCGTCATGCAACGAGGGTTATTTTAGAACTTTACCAAAATTACTACGATGATAAACCATCGCATGTTTTCGAATTAGATCCAGTGAAGAACAAAACTGGGGACATATGGCATATCTATGTGTACGGTGTTGGACATGGACAATACTACGGCTGGAGAATAGATGGTCCTTATGACCCTATCAACGGGAAGCGGTTTAATGTCAATAAATTGTTGATAGACCCTTACGCAAAGGCTATTACAACGTTTTTTGATTGGAACGACGACGCGGTTTACGGTTACGACAGAAACTCACCGATGGGCGACCTTTCGTTCTCAACACAGGACTCGGTTAAAAGCATGATAAGGTCTATAGTCATAGACGATTCTAAATACGACTGGGAAGACGACAGACAACTCCACATACCCTGGAACGAAACCATCATTTACGAGATGCATGTGAGGCTCTTTACCATAAGTCCTACTTCAAATGTAAAATTCCCAGGGACGTTTTTGGGAATAATCGAAAAACTGGACCACTTGAAAGAACTTGGGGTTACAACGATAGAACTTATGCCTATTTTTGAGTTTAATCTTAATTCCAATCCAAACATAAATCCGTTGACAGGTGAACGCTTAAAAGATGTCTGGGGTTACAACCCTTTGAATTTTTTTGCCGTTACTGGAAACTACTCAGTTGGACTGAAGCTTGGGGAACAGGTTTTTCTGTTCAAAGACTTTGTAAAGTTGATGCACAAGAATGGGTTTGAGGTTATTCTTGACGTAGTTTATAACCACACAGGTGAAGGTGGAGAAAAGGGTCCCACGATTTGTTTTAGAGGCATCGACAACGAAGTATACTATATGCTTGACCCAAAGAACAAGAGGTACTACTTGAATTACTCTGGTTGTGGTAACACGTTGAATTGTAATCATCCCGTGGTCAAAGAGATGATAATAGACAGTCTTCGCTACTGGGCGACGGAGATGCACGTGGATGGGTTCAGATTCGACCTTGCATCCATACTTGGGCGAACACCAGATGGACGGTGGATTGGTGACTTTTCGTTACTTAAAGATATCGCAGAAGACCCGATAGTTGGGAAACTTAAACTAATAGCGGAAGGTTGGGATGCGGCGGGTGGTTATTACCTTGGACAATTCCCAGAAGGTTGGGCAGAGTGGAACGGTAAATACCGCGATTGTGTAAGACGTTTTGTGCGTGGCGACAATGGTACTATCCAGGAACTTATGCTTCGTATTGCAGGAAGCCCGGATTTGTATGCAAACAGGCAACCACATGCCAGCATCAATTTTATAACCTGTCACGATGGTTTCACTATGCGTGATTTGGTTTCATACAACCAAAAGCACAACGAAGCAAACGGCGAAGGTAACAAAGATGGTGCCGATGAGAACTTCAGTTACAACTACGGTGTTGAAGGCGATACCGACGATGAGAATATAATCAGGATAAGGAAGCAACAGATAAAGAACTTCTTCACCATCCTCATGGTTTCACATGGCACCCCCATGATATTGATGGGTGATGAGATGTTCCGAACGCAGAAGGGTAACAACAACGCTTACTGTATAGATGACGAAACCACATGGGTGGATTGGACACTGAAGGAAAAACACAGAGATTTGTTTGAGTTTGTGAAGAAAATTATACACTTCAGAAAATCACATAACGCATTGAAAAGGGAATGCTTCTATCAAAGATACGACAAGTTTGGAAATCTTGTAACAGACATAACCTGGCATGGTGTTAACCCATTTGAACCAGATACGTCTTATCATTCACATTCAATAGCGTTCATGATTTCAGGCTTTGACCCTGTGAAAGGTGTGAGGATAGATAACGATATCTACGTAATCCTAAATCAATGGATTGAGCCTTTGAAATTCGTTTTGCCACCACTTTACGGACAATCCTGGTATAGGGTAGTTGATACTGCTCAGGAATATCCAAGAGATTTTCTCGATGTGCCTGAGAGGATAGAGGGATACTACATTGCACAACCACGTAGCACGGTGATATTTATCTCAGATGCCCAGTAAACAGAACATGACCTGAAACAGGGAGGTAGATTCATGGAAAGATTTAACATTCTTTTGGAATTAGTCGGATTCACTGCGTTTTTCGCAGGTCTTATTTTAAACATCATAGTGAGTAATGCTTTGCTATCGAAGGTGATACTTTTGCTAGCACTCTTAGGCGTGGGAGCCTTTATCAGAAATCCATACTTAGTTGTGTTAATGACGATAGTTTTAATACCTTCTCGTTATTTCTACACCCCCGTTGGAAAAGATGTGATTCATGATTTAAAGAAATATCTTTTCAATAGGACAATGCTTAGAAGCAAAACTTATTTAATGCTCGCATTGACAGGAAGTATTTTCCTGGGGTTTGCACTCCCTTCTGTTAAGAATTATCCGGTGACTATAAGCATTATTACACTGGTTACGGTGTTATTGTTGTGGGTTGTTGATATTTCTAATATGAAAAGTTTCGAGGAAAAAATAAAGAGGGCCACCGAAAAAGGTGGTGACCCTATTGAAGCTTTAAAATATGCGTATAAACTTATGAATCCATTCACAAACGTTGAGGTGGACGAAATCATTAAAAATAGGATAGAACTCTTCAAAAACATTCAGGAACGAAAAACAACCAAAGAATGAAAAAGAATGAAAAAATTTGCTATGCTTCAACAACAAATTCCATCTCCACTAACGCACCTTTTGGCAGGCTTGAAACTCCGACGGTACTTCTTGTCGGGAAGTCTTTGGTGAAGTTTTCAAAATATTTTTGATAGACTTCGTTGATTTTCGAAAACTCTTCCAATTTCACAGTGAAGATGGTTGTTTTCACAACGTTTTTCAAAGATAAACCAATTTCAGAGAGCATAGCGCTCAGGTTTTTCAATATCTGTTCCGTTGCGTTTTCAACACTATCGTTCACAAGTTCACCGGTTTCAGGGTTAATCGGCAAAATTCCAGAGAAAAAGATAAGGTTTCCAACTTTCACAGCAGACGAATAAGGTCCTACCGCCTTTGGACCTTTTTCGAATTTCAACACTTCCATACCGAACACCTCCATTTTTGAGTTATGAGTTATCCAGCTTTTGAAGTAAACTCTCTGTGCACTTTTTCACGGTAAAGCTTTATGCCATCGCTTGGATTACCATCGAAAACAATAGCTCCAACATCTATGTAAATACATCGATCCGCGTAAGGGCTGAAAAGGTTCAGCTCATGTGTCGCGATAATTATACCTTTGCCTGCCTCTTTCAATTTCACAACAGCTTCAACGACCTCACGTTTTCCATTTTTATCGAGCATGGCAGTAACCTCATCGAGCAACAAAAACTCAGGTTGAAGAGCCAATATCGAAGCGATTGCGAGTCTTTGCTTTTGCCCACCAGACAAATAGTATGGGTCTGCGTCTTTCAACTCTGCGAGTTCTAAAAGATTTAAAACATAGTTTGCCCTTATTTCCATTTCCCTTTTGTCGAGTCCTATGTTTTCCAATCCGAATATCACGTCTTCCCAAACGGTTGAACCTATGATTTGTGTCTCTGGATTTTGGAAAACGTATCCTGTAATTTCCGATACATCGTTTATACCTTCAGGAAGAATGATTTCACCAGTGTAATCTATTAGTCCAGCGAGAACTTTCAGCAAAGTTGATTTCCCAGAGCCGTTTGCTCCGATTACCATGACAATTTCTCCAGTCTCGAAAGAGGTTGAAATATTCTTCAATATCTGCTTACTTGCGTAAGAAACGCTGATGTTTTTTAATTTCAGGACCAACTTAGCCTCTCCTCCTGATAAATTTGAACTTTTAGATTGTTCTGATATAATCATATCACGGAAAACGCAGAAGTAAAAAGGGAAAAATAAAGAATGTAGCAAGAAAGGAGGAAAAGGATATGGTTAGGTTTTCGAAAGATTTTGATTTGAAAGAACAGATTAAAGAGTATGTGCTTTCTACAATAGGTGTCATGTTAACCGCACTTGGGCTTGTGATATTCTTCATCCCTAATAATATCGCAGCCGGTGGTGCGAGTGGTATGGCGATGATTCTACACAAGTTAATTTCCACCGTTCCTGTGGGTATTTGGATGTATATCATTAACGTTCTCCTTTTTGTGTTAGGTTTTTTGCTCGTTGGTAAGGATTTCAGCTTTAAGACGATATATTCAACATTCGCTTTGAACTTCTTTGTTGATCTGTTTGATAGGATTATAAACATTCCGAAATATACTGGCGAAGATTTGATGCTTGCTGTCTTTTTCGGTAACGTATTGGCATCTATTGGTATGGCTATAGCGTTTGCGAACAACTCTTCGACGGGTGGCACGGATATTATAGCAAAGATAATTTCGAAATATTTCCACACGCCAATAGGAACAACGCTACTTATGGTTGATTTCGCTATAGGTATATTTGCAGGGTTTGCGTTCAACGCAAGAATCGCCATGTATGCACTACTTGCGATAATTATAAACGGTATCACCATAGACTTTGTGCTCAAAGGTCTTGAACTCTCCGTAACGATGATGATTATCTCAAAGAAGGTTGATGAGATTAAGAAATACGTCCTTGAGAAAATGGAACGTGGAGCAACTGTGCTGAAAGCACAAGGTGCTTACTCTGGTAAGGATATTGACGTGCTTTACGTTGCATTGAAGAGAAGAGAACTTGGTGAGGTATTGAACGTGATTCGTCATATCGACCCAGAAGCGTTTGTTATCGTCACAGAAGCCAGATATGTGCTCGGGGAAGGCTTTAGGAGAATAGATAAGGTGGTTTAAACTCAGAAAAGCTAAAATTAAAGGGCTCCCAGTGTTGTTGGGAGCCCTTTTGAATTTATTTGTTAGATTTTGAATCTTCTCACTGTTTCAACAAGTTTTTCTGCGATATCGTCAAGGTTTTCGGCGGTCTTTGCGACGTTTGATATAGCATCTGCTTGTTGTTTTATTGCCATTGTGACTTCGTTCATCTGTTCAACTACACTGACCATAGACTTACTTGCACTATCCATAGCACTGCTCATTTCTTCTGCTGCTGCGCTCTGCTCTTGTGCGCTGGCTGCAAGGTTCTCCGTCATCTGCGACATACGCACAATGCTTTGGAGAATCTGTTCGAATTGTGATTTGACCAAGTCTGATTCAGTGTATGCTTTGTTGACGATTTCGACAGTTTCTTTCGTTGCTTCGCTTGCTTTCATACTGCTATCAACGATACCTCGGAGTATGTTTGCGATATTTTGAGTCGCCTGTTTACTTTCTTCCGCGAGTTTTCTAATTTCATCCGCAACAACGGCAAAGCCTCTGCCAGCTTCTCCCGCTCTTGCTGCTTCAATTGCGGCGTTCAGTGCAAGTAGGTTTGTCTGTTCGGCTATAGAGTTGATGGTATCAACAATCTCACCTATGTTCTTTGCACTCTCACTGAGTTTTTCAACAATCTGGAACGTAACATCGGCTTTTTCTCTTGTTTGGACAATAACATCGGTGATTGAGAGAATTGCTTTTTGACCTTCGTTTGCAAGTTGAGAGACTTTCTGTGCCTCTTCACTGAGTTTTTGAGAAGCGTGTGCAACATTCTGAGCACTTGCCGCAACCTCTTCTATACCACTCGTCATCTCTTCTATTGCCGCGGATGCGTTGTTGACGTTTGAATTGACACTATCAACTTGTGCGGTGAGTTCCTCGACTGTTGCACTAACTTCTTCGGATGCAGCAGCAACCTGTGAAGCTTCTTGCTTGACTGTTTGAGAATCCCTTTCAATATTATTTGCTATTTCCTTGAGTGCCAAAACCATCTTGTCAAGAGCTGCAGCAAGTTTTCCAATTTCGTCTTTAGACGAATAAGCAATTCTAACTGTAAGGTCACCATTTGCTATTTTACTTGCGCTTTCTACAATATCGTTAATTGGCTTAACGACGAACGTCCTGCTTACAAATAATGCCACAAGAACACCTAATATGACAGCTACAATTGTTATGGAGATATTAATTAGCGTTTTCAAATTGACATCTTTCATCAAATCTTTCTCGAGAACAAGCGTTGCATAAATCCAACCGTTTGGAAGTTTCTTGTAACCTGTTATTCTTTTTGCGTTGTTAAATGTGTAGCCAAAAACCCCACTCTCCGGACCAGAGACCCATTTCTGGAAGAACTCTGTGTCTTTTACGTTCTTACCAATCAACGTCTTGTCAGAATGCATTATGATATTACCTTCAGCAGAAACTATTGCATTCAGATATCCTAATTCTTTACCCTTTGATAAAAGAGCATCGGAAAGCTTTGAGATATCAAAATCGAGTGCAACTACTCCAACGATACCCTCATCAGTTTGGACGGTTTTTGCTATGGTTACAACGAGTTTTCCTGTCGATGCATCGGCATATGGTTCAGTGATGATTATTTGCCCAGACTTTGCGACAGCTGCTTGATACCAAGGTCTTGATGTTGGGTCGTAGCCTTCTGGAAGCTCAGTCTCAGGCACCAAATACATGCGTTTATCTTTCAGTCCCACGTAGACATACATCACGTCAGGATAACTTCTAATGACGCTGTAGAACAGCTTCTTCATCCAGACATCTTCTTCGTATTCTCTTTTGTAAACGCCCATAACGTTTGCATCTTTGGAGAGTAGGTCGATTAGTTTGGAATGTTGTTCGATAAAAGTCCAAAAGGTTTCTCCACTGTTTTCTGCCAACGCTTGCAGATTTTGTTTGGTTTTGTCGATAATATTAGAACGTAACGAAAATGCTGAATAAATACCAATAACAACCATACCGATGGTTAGCACCGCCACTATGACCAAAATTTTTTGGAAAATACTCATATTTCGCATACCGTTCCCTCCTTTAATCGACTTTTCTGTTGTTGAATATTCATGAAAGATGTAAATTGTTACTCACTCTCAATACCGATAAAGTTAACACGTATAAATTATACCACAACTGTAGCGATTCAAAGCAACAGTTTTCTTGAAAAAAGGAATTTAAACTCAACTAAGGTTATCAACACCTTTCTTTCGATAGAATGCGTTGAATTTCAGCTTTTATCGAGCGAACGTATCCTTTGACATAGCAACGTGAAAAATGGTCTAATTGAGATAGATAATGTGATAGGTGATTCATATATTACTATCCGGTATGTTCATATTTGAGGTGGAGGTGGTCGTTGTATGGTTTACATCCTTGGTGCAAAGCGGACGGCTATTGGTAGTTTTGGAGGCTCTTTGAAAGATATTCCCGCACCACAACTTGGTGCAATTGCGGCAAAGGCGGCAATAGAGCAAGCTGGAATACCGGTTGAAGATTTCGACGAAACTATAGTTGGTTGCATTCTAACAGCAGGGCAAGGGATGGGACCGGGTAGACAGGTTGGTATCTATGCGGGCATTCCTGTTGAAAAGCCAGGTTACACTGTCAATATGCTGTGTGGTAGTGGGATGAAGTCGGTCATGATAGGTGCCAGCGATATCGAGCTTGGCGAGGCTGATGTTGTGCTTGCAGGTGGAATAGAAAATATGTCGCAAGCGCCGTTCTTGATTTCTTACCGTGCAAGATTTGGTCTGAGGTTTGGAAGTCAAGAAATGCAAGACCACATGATACTCGATGGACTCACGGACGTGTTCAATAAAGTGCATATGGGGCTTACCGCAGAGGCACTTGCAGAAGAGTTTAACATATCTCGTGAAGAACAAGACGAATTTGCTTACAACAGTCAGATGAAGGCAAAGGCAGCTATTGAAGCTGGTAAGTTTAAAGACGAAATCGTGCCAGTTGAGGTTCCAGATAAGAAAGGGGTAAAAATTTTCGATACGGACGAATATCCACGTTTCGATACAACACTTGAATCATTGGCGAAGTTGAAACCCGCGTTTAAACCCAACGGAACAATTACAGCCGGGAACGCGAGTGGAATAAACGATGGAGGAAGTGCGATAGTTATTGCAAGTGAAAGGTATGTTGAAAAGAAAGGACTTAAGCCGTTGGGCAGGATTGTTGCATGGGCTCAAGCCGGTGTTGACCCGATGAGAATGGGTTTCGGACCTGTTCCAGCAACGGAGAAAGTTTTGAAGAAAGCAGGTTTATCTTTCCAGGATATAGAACTCATTGAATTGAACGAAGCATTTGCTGCACAAAGCCTTGCGGTTATAAAAGGATGGGAAAAGGCATTTGGAGTTACGAAAGATTGGATTCTTGAGCGCACGAACGTCAACGGCGGAGCGATAGCGCTCGGTCATCCAATCGGTGCTAGTGGGAATAGGATTATAGTAACGTTGCTCTATGAAATGAAGAAAAGGCACGTGAAGTATGGTTTGGCTACACTTTGTATCGGTGGAGGAATGGGCACGGCGGTAATTGTTGAAAATATCGAGTAATATACTTAAGATAAGGGGGTTAGACGATGAGGTTAGAAGGTAAAGTATGTATCATTACGGGTGCAGGGAGTGGTATTGGAAGAGCGGCGGCTGAGTTATTTGCAAAAGAAGGAGCTATAGTTATCGCGTGTGATGTAAGTGAAGCAACATACGAACATCCGAATATACATTTTTACAAACTTGATGTGACAGACAGAAACAGAATAGCAGAAGTTGTAAAGGATGTTGTTGAGAAATTTGGAAAGATAGATGTGCTTGTGAACAATGCAGGTATTACACGCGATGCGTTGATTCAGAACATGACCGAGGAAGATTGGGATAGGGTTATCAATGTGAACCTGAAAGGTGTTTTCAATATGACGCAAGCTGTTGTCCCATATATGTTGGAGGCAGGCAAGGGTAGTATAATCAACACATCATCCGTTGTGGGGGTTTATGGAAACATAGGTCAAACGAATTATGCGGCAACAAAAGCGGGCGTCATTGGTATGACGAAAACGTGGGCAAAAGAATTTGCAAGAAAAGGTGCACAAATTAGGGTTAACGCCGTTGCACCAGGTTTTATCAAAACGCCGATGACCGAAAAGGTTCCAGAAAAGATTTTAACCATGATGGCAGAGAGGGCAGCACTTAAACGCCTTGGAGAACCAATCGAAGTTGCTTACGTGTATTTGTTCCTTGCTTCAGACGAATCATCCTATATCACAGGTCAAGTGATAGGTGTCGATGGAGGACTGATACTCTAACAGATAAATGTAACCAATAAGACAAACACGCCCCTGGTTCGCCAGGGGCATTCTGTATACTTTTAAAAGGCTCCAATGTATGATGTAAGTATACGCTTTATTGTTCCATTTGATGTGAGTTTAGAAATTGCGTCATTCAGTTTTTTCTCTAAAGAGCTGTTTAACAAGACTGCACCTATGTTGATGGAGTAAATCAAATCTTTGTGGACCTGGAAGCCGTATTTTTTCGCTAGATACAAAGCGTTGATATAATCAAAGAATGCACCGTCTATCGTTTTAACAAGTAGGTTAGTTACAATTTCTTCGTTTGACACAAACGTCGAGTATTTTATCTTCTTGCCAGATTTAACCCAATCTTGAACAATTCTCTCACCGGTAGCACCTTTCTTTACTCCAAAAGTGATTTTTTCGATGTCTCCATCCCACTTGATGTCTTTTCTAAGCAGTATCGCAAGTCCTGAATTAATATACGGCTGGGTGAATTTGAAGACCTTTTTCCTTTCATCGGTGATATGAATACCACCAGCTATTACATCTAAACCGAGTTTTGAAAGTACCGTAGTGTCAAGCGCAGAGAATGGTAGCACGTAGAATTCCACATGCATGTTGAGTTCAACTCCGATGACCCGCCAAATTTCGTATTCGATTCCAGAAAGCTTGTTGGACGTCCAGTATGCGTATGGTTCGCCTAATAAAAGTCCTACTTTCAGAAACTGACCGAAAGTATGCGTAAAAATTAGCAGTGTTGTTATAAGTAAAAAAATGAAAATCTGGCTTTTTGTTAACATTTGCACACCTCCAATAGTAGGCGGTAAATATGGGTTTTCTACAAGTTTAGACCAACGTACTGGCATTTTTGTTCAACTTTTTTCAACTTTTTCAGCTTTAATCAGTTACTTTTTAAAGGTCTTTAAAGGTCTTCAAAATTTAAAGCCTCTGGGGTGCCTGGCACTCCAGAGGCTTTTTAAATGCACTACTTTTTTACTTTTTCTGTTATCCAATAACCGCTTTTTCCCATTTTTTGAGTATCTCATCTAACCTATCATTAATACTTGGATCAAGTCTTAGTATCTTTTTCACAGTTGGTACGTATTTGTATACTTCTGGTAGCTGAACATCGATAACAGGGAACATCCACTGGTTCAGAGGTACTTCCTTTTGGAAATCTGGGGTGAGCATGAACTCAATGAATGCCCTTGCGAGTGCTAAGTTCTTTGCGCCCTTTACGATAGCTGCGTATTCCTCGAGCACGTATGCACCTTCCTCGAATATTATAGGCATGTACTTGATTGAGCCGTATTTGTACATACTGTAAGCACCATCTGTTGCATAACTTACTATCATATCAACTTCACCCGTTTCGAGCATCTTGAATGCTGCGCTCCATCCACTTGTAAATGTGAGTACGTTTTTCTTGATTTCCTTCCAAAATTCCATAGCATCATCTTCACCAAGTGCAGCAATAGTCCACATCAGGAATGTTAAACCTGTACTGGAGGTCCTTGGATCGATAAGGACAAACCTGCCTTTGTATTCGGGTTTTAAAAGGTCTTTGAAAGATTTTGGAGGATTCTTTATCCTCTCGACGTTGTAAATCATCGCCAAAGCACCGTAGTCGTAAACTGTACCGTAGTCGTTAACAAAACCTTTGTAGACAAGATTTTTCGAATTGGTGGCACGATACTTTTGCAACAAGTTCTCTTTTATCGCTTTTTGAAGCTGTTGAGGATTTAAACCGATAACAACATCAGCCTTAGGTGTGTTCTTTTCGGCGATAAGTCTAGCCAAAACATCTCCCATAGAACCAAAACTTACCACTTTAACTTTACACTTGTACATCTGCTCGAATTTTGGGACAACAACCTTTGCTATTCCACCCGCAAAACTATCGGATGTATAAATCACAAGCTCTGCGGAAAAAGCAAAAACCGTTACTATCAGCAAAGAGAAAAACACTAATCTGACCAGTCCTTTCATGTTAGTCCCTCCTTCTTAAAGTGTGGGTATTCTTGAAATAAAAAAATCCCTCCGCTTTTGTGTTTTCAACCAAGCGGAGGGAATTTTTAAAAGGCTTTTTATTATCTATCCTGCTATCCTGGTTCCTGGTCCCTCCGCCGGCATTACCCGGATCAGGTTCGAAGGGTCGGGAACTTGCATTCCCCTCTCAGCCCCGCATTCAGGAGCTCCCCTCCAGGATATGGGAAATATGATTGATTCTATTTGCTATTGTAACACACTTTTAATGCTCAGTCAACAGAATATAATTGGTGATGATGTAAACTTACTGATGTAATTGTATTTGAAGAAAGCTTCAAAACTGGATGTGGGGTGTTGAAATGTGAGCAGGCAAGGGATATTCCACAAGTATCATTTCCTTTCTTTTGTAATCTCCATTCAGGCATACCTTTACAGCACGTATATCAATTCAACTGCTGCAAAATTTGGTTTTTCTTTTACTCAGATAGGTCTTGTTAACCTTGCTTTATCTATAGCCTATGCAATAGCTAGTGTGACCTTGGGACACATTGGAACAAGATACGGATACAAAAGGACAATTTCTTTTTTAGCTGTATATCTTTTTATTGTCTCAATGTTCGGGCTTTTTGCTAACAACCCTAAGGGTTTGGTTATTTTTGCGGTTCTCCAAGGTGTCTTCTTTGGAGCATTCTTTCCACAAGTTGAAGGCTTGATTGCAAAATCTGAGAGTTTATTGAGGATAGACCCACCATCGATAACAGGTAGATTCACATTGTCTTGGAGCACGGGAAATATAATTGGGGTTGCGTTTGGTCCTTTTCTTACCGTAAAAGCTGCAAGTGCAATATTTGCTCTGGGTTTAGTAATTTCGGGTATGACAAGTCTGTTGGTTTCTTTAGACTACAAAAAGTTTGGAGATATCATCACATTTACACCTTACAGAAGGCTTCTTGAACATTCTCAAAATGCATCTGTTATCATGAATAAAAGCACGATGAGAAAACTCAGGTTGGAATACAGAATAATTCTATTCCTTGGTGGTTTGATTTACACATCTGTTCTGGCTAGTTTTCCCAAGTTGATGATGCTTGCAGGGCTAAAGCTTGAAAATGCAGGTTTTTTGACTGTGGGAGCAAATATAGGTGTTTTGCTCACTTTCGTTATCCTGCAGTCTTGGAAAGGCTGGGTAGGGAACGAGTATTTTTGTGGCATACTTTTATCAGTTGTTCCAATAACAGGATTAATAGCTTTTTTCGCCAAAAATCCTTTAATGTTCTTGCTTACATCTTTGTTTGCAGGTTTCAGTTACGCAGTTCCATATACATTCGCCATATTCTACGGACTTTTGTCAGAGGAGGAAGAGCACGGCAAACAAGGGGCTTTGCATGAAATGGTTATTGGACTTTTGTTCGGTGTAGGTCCGCTTGTTGGAGGAGTATTGTTTGACAAGTTTGGAGGAAACTTAGGTTTGTTAGTTTACGCATTTTCAATAAGTGTTGTTATATACCTTATTCAACTACTTTTTAATTTTTCAAGAAAACAAAAAAACCAAGCTACTAAATAACCCTCTTTTTATACCAGTCGGATTTTAAAAATGCGATGAACATAACCAAAACTTCAACAAATTCCGTTACAGGAAATGTCATCCACAGTCCGACAGCTCCTAAATGCAGCACAAAGGTGGAAATCAAAACAAACGGAACCATAACTCCCCATCGACTTAAAATGCCCGCTATCATTGGGATTGATGTCTTTCCTGAACCGAAGAACGCACTGGAGAGCCCCGCACTGAAAGATATCATAAATAATGCAAAGACAACATATGGGATACTTTTAGCACCAATTTCTACTACGTTTTTGTTTGATGTGAAAAGAACAAAAACGGATTCCCGGAATAATAGTAAGGGCACAAGTAAAATAGAAACAATGATGGCACTGTATAGAGTTGCTAGAATTGTTGCCTTCTTGGCACCTTTTTCATTGTCCTTCCCCAGTTGGAAACCTACCAGGGTGCTTGCACCCATCGACAAACCAAATATTGGTATAACGGCGAACCCAAACATGCGCTCGATAATGCCAAAGACAGTTACATACTCTGAACCAAAGAGTGAGGAGATTTTGATTAAAACGGTATAAGAAAGGTTTCGAAGTAGCATTTCAACACCGGACGGCAAACCTATAGTGATAAGCTTTGTATCTATTTTCCTATCTAATAATAAGAGCCCTTTTAATGAAATCTTTACCCCCTCTATCCCTCGGAAAAGCAGGTACAATCCCCAAACAAGAGGAATAAACGTAGAAATCACTGTTGCCCACGCAGCACCAGAGACACCAAGACCAAGTCCTCGGATGTTGAGTAATGGGAGTTTGTCGAAAATAAATATAGGGTCCAATATTATATTGACAGTAGTTCCCGTTGCCATGGTAAGTGTTGCAAGCGATGGGCGACCTATATTTCTTAGTGCTGTGAATGTGGAGTAAGTCATAAAAAATACAGGCATGAAAAAGATGCGTATGTATCCATAGTGAATTGCCGAGTTAACGACTTCGGCGTCCGAAGAGAAGAAACTAACAATAGGTTTGAAAAACAACAACAATAAACCTGAAGCGATGAGTGCGACTATAGCCTTAAAGATAAGTGTTTGCTCTATTATTCGTGATGTAAGTTTTAAATCTCTTTTGCCATACGCTTGTGAAATTAATGAAACAGAAGAAGTGCCTATGATTTCATTAAGTATTTCAACTAACCAAAATATTGTGGAGAATATGACGACTCCTGCAATGGCCTTGTAGGAAATCTTTCCAATCCAGAACATATCCACGATATCGTACAAAGATTGTATGGCAAAACCAAGCATTGTGGGAAACGATAATCTAAATAATTCTTTGGTAAGAAGCTTGGTGCTTTCATTTTCAACGGTAAGTTTTTTGGCAGTTGAACTTTCGTCAAATATCTTCACTTAATCCCCCCAATTTATGTAAACGGTAATTCTTAGTCGGAAATATGTTTGTACATTCTTATCATAACATAGGCATTTAGGAAGTAGAAAATCGAACTCACAACGAAAATTAAAGTGTATCCGTTATTGTATTTGGTAAAGAGCGAAAATAAATCTGCTGATAGAGCACGTGCGACGTTGTTTATAAACGAATTCATACCATTAATTGAAGAAAGAAGACTTGGTGGAATGTTAGAAAAGACCAAAGCAGTTAAAAGAGGACCGACCATATTCATTACCGCAAACCGAAGTACATACACAAATGTAAAGGTTATCGGTTCCCTTATAAAGCTGAGCAATACGATTAGTATCGGTACAAACACATATGAAAAGATCAAAACGTTCATATCCCCGAACTTTTTCCCCAACTTGTAAGAAAACACAGCACCAATACTCGTAGCCAGCTGAGCCAATGCTAAAATGAGTCCTATCAACGATGCTTTCATATGGAAGATATCGTAGAATATCACATTACCAAAGGTTACAAACAACCCTGCACCAAATCCAACACTCATAGTGGACAGGAAATAGTAAAGTATCACTTTCATAGTGCGCTTGTCTAAGTTCTTAAGGATGCTGAAAAATCTTAGTGCATTGGTGTCTCCACTGTTTTTACTTTCGTATTTTGATTCGTATAATTTCAGCTTCCAGATGGGAACAAGTGCAACGATTCTCGATAAACTCGCTACAATTAACACATTCCTAATTGGGAAGATGTCACCCAACATGCCACCAAATACGTTTCCCAAAACTCCAGTGAACATACCTATTCCAAAGTTAATACCAAGAACCTTACTACGGCTTTCTCTTGCAGTTTTAAGTATCAAAAGCGTGGAAAGAACAATGGATGTTGCTGTTGAAAGACCACCGAAAAGAAAAGAAGAAATGCCAAGATGAAGAAGTGAGGGCGAAATAACCCTGTATGTTCCGAAGAATATACTCAAAAGATGAGTGGTAACCATTAATTGTTTTTTGTTAATCTTATCTGCAATTATACCAAACACAAGTCCAAGTAACGCACTACCCCAGAGGAAGAATGAGGTGATACGACCAACTTGCGTAGTTGGTAAGCCTGAAGTGCGGAGCATCAGATTGAAGATTGTTCCGTATATGCCTTGTGCAAGCCCATCTATGAATGTAAAAAGAGCGATTAAGCGAGCCGCAGAACTGACAGAAGATGAACTAGGACGATAAGACATGGTTTTGTGTAAAACCCCCCGGATTAGGCTAAAAATAAGTTAGCATATCGAACAATCACCAATTCAATTCTAACATTACAATTTTCAAAATCAAGTCACAAAACCTTCTGTTTTTGAATTTCTCTTTTGTATCAAAAATTTTTTGACTTTTTTTGATTAGCACTCTTGACATATGAGTGCTAATATGGTATACTATCATCGGAAATGCAAATTAAACAAAATAGAAAGGAAAGAAAGGAGTGGTTGATATGACATTCAACCTTGAGGAATTCACAGAAAACGCTCAGGAAATATTACAGTCTGTAACGGATGTGTTAAATCGTTACAGGCAGAACCAGATGGCGCCTGAGCACATACTTTTGACTATGTTGGAAAACTCGAAAAACGCTGCTTACGATATTCTGACCCATCTCAACGTAGATATCGATGGGTTGAGAAGGGATGTAGAACGTACTATCACATCAAAAGGAGGTTATTACTACTCTTCTGGTGGCACAGGACAAATCTACGTTACACCAGATACTACAAAGGTCATTAACGAGGCGAAGCGTGAAGCCAGACGCATGGGTGACGAAAAGGTCGGAACAGACCACCTGCTCCTTGCTATGGCAATAGTACCAGAAACAACTGTCTACAGGTTGCTGGCAAGATATGGAGTCACACAAGACAGACTCTATACAGCTATCAAAGAACTTAGAATGAAGAGAACATACTCGGAAGAGGAAAACATCGATGTTCTTGCCAAGTTTACTGAGAACTTAACTGAAATGGCAAAGAACGGGCAGTTGATGCCTGTCATAGGTAGAGATAACGAAGTTAACAGGATGATAGAAATTCTTGGTAGAAAGATTAAAAACAACCCGGTTCTCATAGGAGACCCAGGTGTTGGTAAGACAGCAATTGTTGAGGGACTTGCCCAAAGAATAGTCTCTGGAAACGTGCCAGATTTCTTGAAGAACAAGACCATCCTTAAGCTTGACCTTGCAAGATTGGTTGCGGGAACGAAGTTCAGGGGAGAATTCGAAGAAAGGCTAAAGAAACTTATTGATGTGCTCAAGAAGAGGACCGATGTTATTCTCTTCATCGATGAGCTTCACACGGTCGTTGGAGCTGGAGCTGCAGAAGGTGCACTGGACGCGGGTAACATTTTGAAACCAGAATTGGCAAGGGGCACACTTAGAGTGATTGGTGCTACTACAGTTGAGGAATACAGAAAACACATAGAAAAAGACAAAGCCCTTGCAAGAAGGTTCCAGGTCATATTCGTCTCAGAACCATCGGTCGAAGAAACGATTGAGATTTTGAAAGGTCTCAGACCGAAATTCGAAGAGTTCCACGGAGTTAAGATTAGCGATAAAGCTATCGAAGCGGCTGCTAAGCTATCTTCAAAATACATTACAGACAGATTCATGCCAGACAAAGCTGTAGACCTTGTAGATGAGGCTGCGGCTCGCGCAAAAATAGATGGCAAGCATGAGGTAACGGATGAAGATATCGCAAAGGTCGTTGAACGCTGGACTGGTATACCCGTTGGCAAGATTATGGGCGACGAAAAGGAAAAAATCAAGAACCTTGAAAAGCTCATACATGAAAAGTTCGTAGACCAGGAAGAAGCAGTGAAAGTTGTAGCAAACGCTATAAAGATGTCACGTGCAGGTATCAGAAATCCGAAACGACCACTAGGTGTCTTCTTGTTCCTTGGACCAACTGGTGTTGGTAAAACAGAACTTGCAAAAAGGTTAGCTGACGTGCTCTTTGGTAGTGAAAAGGCACTAATCAGAATCGATATGAGTGAATACATGGAAAAGCATTCAGTTGCTAGGTTAATTGGTGCGCCTCCGGGATATGTTGGCTACGAAGAAGGTGGACAACTCACAGAACAGGTGAGAAGAAGACCATACAGTGTCGTGCTCTTTGACGAAATCGAAAAGGCGCATCCAGAAGTCTTCAACGTGCTACTACAACTCTTCGATGATGGAAGACTTACCGATGGTAAGGGTACAACGGTTGATTTCAGAAATACGATAATCATAATGACTAGCAACATAGGTTCAGACATAATAATCCAAGACATCGAGGATGGTTTGGAAAGTGCTATACCCAAGCATATTGAAGAGGAAATGCGCAGGTATTTCAGACCAGAGTTAATTAACAGAATCGATGCAGCTGTTGTTTTCAAGCCACTCAAGAAAGAACACATTAAGCAGATAATCGATATCTATCTCAAAGAGCTCAACGAAAGACTTACCGATAGGAACATCGTTGTGGAATTAGATGAATCGATGAAGGAGTACTTGGCTACGGAAGGTTACGTACCAACGATGGGTGCAAGACCTCTTAGAAGGTTGTTCGAAAACACAGTAGAGTTCAAACTCGCTGAACTGATAATCGACGAACAAGTCAAAGAAGGTCAAAGAGTGAGATTCTACTGGAAGGATGAAGGACTTTACTGGGAGATACAAGGATAACAAATAGAGTAGGCATTACGGGACCCTCCTCATGATGGAAATTTTGAGGAGGGTTCTTTTTTTGTATTTTTTAACATATAAGAAGCTTTTTGAAATGTACCAACCCTGTTGACAGGTGAGAGGTTATGTGATAGAATGTAACACGCAACGGGGCGACGTAGCCAAGGGGTCTAAGGCGGAGGTCTGCAAAATCTCTATTCGAGGGTTCAAATCCCTCCGTCGCCTCCAGGTTTGTGGGCTCGTAGCTCAGTTGGCAGAGCATCCGGCTCATAACCGGACGGTCGGGGGTTCGATCCCCTCCGAGCCCACCAGAAAACAAAGATGCAGCGGGCATTCGCCCGTCTTTGTTTTATGTTTTAGGCGAAATAATTCTTAATCCAAAAATCCCGCTCTGCCCTAAAGAGGGTAGGGCCGCATAAGACCGAGGGAGGAGGTGCTTTATGAGGATTTACGAAACGATGTTCATCATCAAACCAGATGTGCCAGAGGAAGAAAGAAACAACTTGGTTGAAGGTGTGAAAAAGTTCTTGGAAGAAAGACTTGGAGCGCAAGTTGAAAACGTTGACAGATGGGGTATTAGAAAACTTGCTTACAAGATTGGAAAGTACTTCGAAGGAGACTACACTGTTCTTTACTTCAGGTCAAACGGTCAGGGACTTGAACAACTTGAGAACTATTTCAAAGTGCACCCAGATTTCATGAGATGGCAAACGTTCAGAAGAGAGGACCTTGAGAAGAAGGAAAGAAAAGCAGCAAGAGCTAAGAAAGAAGCAGAAAGTTCTAATCAAGAAGTCCAGCAGGAGGGTGCTTCTGAAGAGAAGGTGGAATAATGTCGTATAACAAAGTTGTTCTTGTTGGTAGATTAACCCGAGACCCTGAGACAAGGCAAACAATCGACGGAAACCTGGTAACCACGTTTACAATTGCGGTAAACCGAGGAACAAATGGAGATGAAGCTGATTTTATAAGGATTGTAGCATTCAGGAAGTTGGCAGAATTGGCACACAACTATCTCCAAAAAGGTAGAATGGTTTTAGTTGACGGCAAGTTGAGAATTAATAAATGGAAAACAAACGATGGGCAAACCAGGTCAACCGTTGAAATATGGGCAGACAATATCGTATTTGTTGACTCAAGGAAGAGTGACAAAGAAGTCCCAGAAGAAATACCATACGAAGAAGTTTTTGGTGAAGATATTGAAGAAGAAGACATCCCAAACGACGATGAACCACCATTTTGATGAGCAATGAATTAAACGTCAGTAGGAGGGAAGTAGGATGCCAAGAGCAAGGCAAAGAAGAAGAAAAATTAAGGCATGTAAACTGTGCGAAATGAAAGTTGAATACGTTGACTATAAAGATACAAAATTGCTCAAGGATTTCTTAAACGAAAAAGGTAAGATACTGCCAAGAAGACTTACAGGGAACTGTGCAAAACACCAGAGAATGGTAAAGACAGCAATCAAAAGAGCAAGACAGATGGCATTGTTACCATACCTAAAATACTAAAAAATAAAAGAAGTCGCCGGTTATCTGTTGGCGACTTCTTTTTTTTAGGTTTATATTGATAATTGCTAAATAAGAGGTGTTAAAAGTGACAAACGATTTCGTTTCAAAGATAGCTTTGACCACGATTTTCCTTGCTTTGTTATTTCCTGTTGTTTTAAGTCTTTTTGCCACCGAGGTTCCACAAGACTGGATTCTTTACACGAACGGTCCAAAGTTAGAAGAGCTTATGTTGGTAAAATCAGATTTGGTTGTTATAGATTATTCTGCTGATGGAACAGACAAGAAAGCTTTCAAAAAAGAAGACATTGCATTTTTACAATCTCAAGGGAAGAAGGTGTTTTCTTACTTAAACTTCGCCGTTGCTGAAGATTGGAGATTCTATTGGAATTCTTTAAACAAAGCAATCATTCTTGCACCTCTGGGTGGCTGGCCTGGAGAGTATTACGTTAAATACTGGTACTCAGAATGGTATGATGTGGTAAAGCAATACATGAAAAGAATCACATCAGCTGGATTCAATGGAGTTGCCTTGGATTGGATAAATATTTATCAACATACAAAACTACAAAAACTTTCTGGGAAAAATGCAGAAGGATTAAAAAACGCTATGGTAGAAAACTTAAGAAAAATAACGAACGATTTTCCACAGTTGGAATACGCACTGGTAAATGGAGAAGACATACTGCTTGAATTTCCGGACTTGAGAGAAAAAGCGAAGTATATCATTGTTGAGAGCTTATTTTTCTCTAAGGGTCAACTCGTAACGAATACTGAAGACTTTGTTCGCAGAGTGAATAAACTCACTCAGCTTGTAAAAAATGGGATTACCGTTCTTTCAGTTGAATACATCGACAACGGCAATCCTCTTGACAATAAGAATGTCGAGCGTATAAAAACATACGTGAGTTTGGCAAGAAAATACGGATTTAAATACTATATCGCACGTTTAGATATGAAACTAAACGTTGTTAACATTCCCAGGATACCAAATAGCAAGGACTGATTTTCAGTCCAAATCGTCACGCATGCCGACTTCGTTCAGTATGATGAAATCTTTGTTCCTCCAGTCTTTTTTGACCTTTACATGGAGGTCTAAATAAACTTTTGAACCTAAGAAGTATTCTATATCCTTTCTTGCGCTTTCTCCAATTTTCTTTATCATTCTTCCTTCTTGACCAATAATTATACCTTTTTGGCTTTCCCTTTCAACGTAGATGTTTGCCCTAATGTACACAACGCCGTTTGGTCTTTCTTTAACTTCTTCGACAATTACAGCAACAGAATGAGGAATTTCTTTATATGTGAAATGGAATATCTTTTCCCTTATCAGTTCAGAAGCGATGAAGGAAAGTGGTCTATCGACTATAATATCTTCAGGATACAGTTGAGGACCTTCTGGTAAATGTTGCTTAATCTTTTCAACGAGCTCGTTTAATCCCTCGCCAGTCACCGCAGATGTGCGCACCACATTAAGCAGATTGGTCACATGACTTCTTATCTGCTCTTCTATTAAATCAGCACGGTCGTTGTCCACAAGGTCTATTTTGTTAATTACTCCAATTGTTGGTGTTCCAGACTGGTTAATATAGTTCGATATATGTTCTTCTGGTGTTTCGAACCCTTCCTTTGCATCGATTGTAAAAAGCAACAAATCAACGTTTTTCAACGCCTGAACAGCGGCCTTAACCATGTATTCACCAAGCCTGTGCAATGGTTTGTGTATACCTGGCGTGTCTACGAAAATGATTTGGGCATCTGAGTCCGTGTATATAACATTTATTCTGTTTCTGGTTGTCTGTGGTTTATCTGATACAATGACAACCTTTTTCTTCATTATCGCATTGATTATAGATGACTTACCTACATTGGGTTTTCCAACAAACGAGACAAATCCGCTCTTCACTTAGTCTCCCTCCCATAAAATAGCATTGTATTTTCTCCGAATTCTTAAATCCTTAGTTTTCCACTTGCTCTTGTTTATCCTGCTCTTCAAAAGTCTTAGTAAAATCTCCTGATTCGAGTTTGTTTATAAACGATCCCATCAAAATCTTTATATCATCGCTTAATTTAACCCTCCTATCAACAAAGTAAAGATATTCTATTATGTTCTTCAACACCTTTGGAGAATAAATCATCACATGGTTTACAGGCTTGTATTTTGAATCTTTGAATGCAAATCCCAAAAACCTCGCGACCCTTGGCGAAGGGATTCCAAGCTCTTTGGAAAGATTAGCTACATCAGGCCATTTGTATTCGCGTTTCTTTGGAGCGTAAACTACAACGTTGAATAATTCTATAAAATGTTTTGAAACCGTATACGATATAATTATCGGTTCGTAATCGTTGCAGATTTCGCTCAGCGTATTTTTGGCAATCGAGTAATTTTGTTCCGATAAAGCGAAGCAAAATTCGTCTAATTTGCTGATAGTTCTTTTAAAAACAATCTGTTCAACATCTTGTTTTGCTGGATGTTCACCGGCGTAGATTTGGAGTTTTTCAAGTTCTGCGAGTATCGCATATTCATTAGGTCCTGTGAATTTGAATATGGTTTTTGCAACTTCTTCGTCGCATATTATACCTATCTTGTTTGCCACCTCTTTAACAAAACTCAACCACTTGTCCTCTTCCCATTCTTTGGGTTTTTCGAATGTCAAGACTTCTACTTTCCCTGGAATCTTCGTAACTTCTTTTCCTACTTTTTCTGTTCGGACAAACACCGTAACCCAACTTCCGGATAAATCAAGCGATTGAAATTGGTTTTTTTCACTCTTAGACCACTCGTCAAAATCTACCAAATCGTAAACTTTTGCGCTTGAAAACAAACCTAAACTTACACCGGCGTTCTTTAATTCTTCAATCTTTCCGTCATCATCGGCAAATATTTTGTGATATTCCACATCCTTACCTTTCAGATATTCTTTTATGTAAAGTTCTTTACTGAGTTCAGAATCACCAACGAGGTAGATAACCATATTCGACCGTTCTTCTCCTCCTTAACTTATAACTTCAACTATTCTACCATTTTCCATCCTCATGATTCTGTTTGCTATTTGGGCAACACTTTGGTCGTGTGTTACTATGACAAAAGTTGTTCCAAATTCCTTATTAAGCTCTATTATCAGCTTCTTGATTTGCTCTCCATTTTTAACATCTAGTGCGCCCGTTGGTTCGTCTGCCCAGATGATTTTTGGTTTGGTTGAGAGTGCACGAGCAATGGAAACTCTCTGTTGTTCACCGCCTGACAACTGTGAAGGATACGCATCTTTTCTATGAGAGATTCCCAAAAGTTCGAGCAGTTCTAAAGCCCTCTTCCGAGCTTCTGTGACTGGAACTTTATTAAGAAGAAGAGGTAGTTCTACGTTCTCGACAGCAGTTAGAACGGGAATTAGGTTGAAAAATTGGAATATAAACCCCATACTCTTTGCTCTGAATTTTGCCTTCTCTTCTTCAGACATTTTCGTTATTTCCTGTCCGTCTATAATTATTGTGCCGGAAGTTGGAATATCGAGACCTGCCAGTAGATTCAATAGAGTGGTCTTTCCTGAGCCGGACGGACCAAGTATTGCAACGATTTCTCCTTTGTATATCTCCAAGTTTACAGAATCTAGTGCAACGACTTTTGAACTACCAGAACCGTAGATTTTGGAAAGATTTTCAGCTTTTACTATGATTTCTTTCGACTCATTCGTAGCATTAAAGTTTTTTTCCATCTTTTCACCTCATCTTAAGTTCCTAAATTTTTCTCGCAATTTCCTCTCTACAAATTCAGGGACCCACTGTGAAACTTGTCCGCCAAATGATGCGACTTCTTTTACGAGGCTTGAAGAGAGGAAAGAGTAATTCTTATCAGTCATAAGGAATACGGTTTCAACTCCGCTGCATATTTCTTTATTAGCAAGTGCCATCTGGAGTTCATATTCAAAATCCGTGACTGCTCTTAAACCTCTAATGACCACATTTATTTTGTTTTTCGTCGTATATTCAACCAAGAGCCCTGAAAACGTGTCAACACGTACGTTAGGTATACCTTTTAAACATTCTTTCACCATCTCCACACGTTCTTCTATCGTGAAGGTATAGTTCTTTCTCTTGTTTTCCATAACCACTACGTAAAGTTCATCGAATAATTCGGCAGCTCTTCTGGCAATGTCTATATGACCATACGTTATTGGGTCAAAGGAACCAGGGTAGATAGCTCTAACCATATTTTCAGCTCCTTCTTTTGGTTGTTTTTTATTAGATTACTTTAGACTTCCGAATGGAATACATCAGGTTCGAAGAAGTTTGTAAACGATGGATTGAACATCAGAGTTATTGTTCCGATAGGTCCGTTTCGTTGCTTTCCGATGATTATCTCTGTTTCGTGTGGTAAGTCAACGTGCTGTTTTTTATAATATTCTTCTCTGTAGAGGAATATAACAACGTCAGCGTCTTGTTCGATAGCACCTGATTCTCTAAGGTCGCTAAGACGTGGTCGTTTGTCTTCCCTCTGTTCGACCGCTCTTGACAGCTGTGATAGTGCGATAATCGAAACATCGAGTTCCCTTGCCAGAAGCTTCAATGAACGGGAGATTTCAGAAATTTCTTGCTGGCGACTGTCTCTCCTGCCATCACCCAAATCCATAAGTTGTAAATAATCTATGAATATGGCATCTATGTTGTATTCTTTTTTCATTCTTCTTGCTTTTGCTCTTAAAACACGTGGTTCGAGGTTAGACTCATCGTCTATTATTATATTCGCTTTCATTAATCTCGAGGCTCCTTGGACAAGCCTTTTCCATTCTTCATCACTTAACCAGCCTCTTCTAACTTTTTGAAGGTCTACGAGAGATTCCATACACAAAAGTCTTTGAATAAGTTGTTCTTTGCTCATCTCCAGACTGAATATTCCCACAGAAGCTTCCCCGACAGTTGCCATATTCTTTGCCAAATTTAATGCGAAAGCCGTTTTACCCACACTTGGTCGTGCCGCTATGATTATTAAATCGGACTTGTGGAACCCAGACGTCATTTCATCGAGTTTTTTGAACCCGGTAGGGATACCGGTCACCAAACCTGTAAGCCCTTTTAAATGCTTTGACCTTAACTCTTCGAGGTGTTCAAAAACCTCGGTCAAAGCGCTTCGTATATCTATGTAAGTTTTCGTTGCACGTGACTCAGCAATTCTAAAAACCAATCGTTCCGCTTCGTCAAGCACTTCATCGACATTAAGTGCCTCATCGTAAGCTTTTTCCACAATCAGACTACCTGCAGCAATTAATTCTCTCAGTATTGCTTTGTCTCGCACTATCTGGGCGTACATTTCTGCATGTGCTGAAGTCGGAACGTTGTCTGCAAGTTGCGCAACGTATAGCTCCCCGCCTATCTTATCAAGAACCCCCATCGCTTTTAGCCTATCGCACACAGAGATAATGTCAATAGGCAACCCCTCATCGTGCAGTTGTTCTATTGCAGCAAATATGTGACGATGCTTCGGGTCATAAAAATCGGAAGAACTGACTATAGAAACGATGTTATCAACTTTTTCGGGTTCAATCAATATACTCCCTATCAACGCTTGTTCGGCTTCTATGCTAGCGGGTACATTTTTCACAATTCCATCCTCCTTGTGTAGTTACAAAAAACATGAAGACAGTATCTGCTGATTAATCAAAAATCGTTCTTCTTTTTTTGGCAGTAAGTCCTACAATTATCGTGATAAAGAGCGAAATGATAACTATGTAATCACCGTATTTGGTATAAAACGTTACACTATCATTTGATCTGACGTAAAAAATGCCCCAAGTTGTTTTGCTGTCAGGCAAAGTGATGTAGTTGCCATACTCGTCTACAACTCCACTGATTCCTGTGTTTGAAACTTGAACAACGTGTCTGCGTGTTTCTACAGCTCTAAAAATCGCTTGAGCAAAGTGTTGGATTAATGGAATTTTTGAATCATACCATCCATCGTTTGTTATTACTACCAAAAAACCAGCACCTTTTGAAAGCTTTCTTGATATATATGGGAAGAACGATTCGAAACAAATCTGGAATCCTACTTCCCCATATCCTTTTATATCGAAAACTTTCAATTCACCAGGACTGAAGTAATACATGCCCCTTAGAAATGAAAGACGCCCGAATATTCCCTTGTAAGGGAGGTTTTCTACGAATGGGAAAAGTTGGACTTTATCGTATTTATCAGAAAATTTACCATCTGAATAAATCACGGCACTGTTGAATGCGTCGTTTCCAACTAACGTGGGATAACCAATTACAAATGTTCGGTTTTTGAAAGTTTCAAGCAATTTTTTTTCGATATCTGATTTTCTTATATCTGTTCCTGGGAAGACCCCTTCAGGGAATATCGTCAACAAATTCGGGGAGTTCGAAAAATTCTTTTCAATGTAATCAACAATGGCGTTCGAATCGTATGAGTATTTTACTTTCTGTGGCATGTTTGTCTGGGCTAAGATAATGGGGCTGTCTCCAACATTTTTTGGTATAAATGATTCTATAGTGCCGTTTACGAAGAGAACGAGAGCGATTAATGCTAAAACGAAAACGTAGTTGTTCTTATTCGCACGTATGAGTTTGTAACCTTCATAGTTCACTATCACTATTAGGAAAACGAGACCAAGAGTTCCTGTAAACGGAAGTAACTGGAGCAAGCCTTTGAAATTGTAAAGGGCATCACTTAATCGCCCACCTGTGAAACCCAACTCGCCTATACCTCTCAAGTAATCAGATATGACGTAAATAGAAGCAACAAAAATCGGTTCTAAAACGCGGAATCTGACCTTCTCAGTCCAGAGTCCGTAGAGAAATCCAAAAAGCAAAAATGGTAAAGCCTCAAGAATACAAAATAGAATAAAAACCAAAAAGCCTGCCGTGGCATTGAAACGTCCAAACAATTCAGGTAAACCGGTTGTTAGAGTGTTTATTAAATAGTGAAAGTTCACAAAAGAGAAAGTGAAAAAATATAGAAAAGACACTATCGCTGTAAAGATTGGTCCCTTTTTTTCTAAAGCGAGGAAGAGAGGAATAAGAGAGAAAAACACTATCCCTCCAAAAAGATAACCTGGCATTGATAACGTTGTAAGAAGAGAAGATATTAATACGTTCAGAATTGTTTGAACCATAAAACCCCTTCCCCCTACATGTGTATTTTTACTTCAGAAACGTTTCTAATACTATACGCAGTTTCTCTGCCACATACTCTTGTTCTTCTTGCTCCATATCTGTGTAGAATGGAATAGCTATTGTTCTTTGTGAAATGTCTTCTGTAACAGGTAACATCCCTTCTTTCCAACCGAGTTCTCTGTAAGGTTTTTGCAAATGCACCGGGACAAAGTAATTTCTGCATTGGACACCTTCGTTTTCAAGCTTTTGCATTATTGTATCTCTGACCGAACTTGGAGTTCCTTGCGGTAGTCTGACAACGTATACGAACCACGACATCTTGGTGGCATAATCCATGACGGCAGGGAGCTCTAAAGGTAAATCTTTTAAGAGGATTTTATATCTCTCAGCTACTTTTGCACGTTTTTCTATAATCTCATCCAACCTCTGCATTTGTGACCAACCAAGTGCAGCTGACATCTCATCTATTCTGTAGTTGTAACCAACGTAATCGTGAGAGAGCCAACCTTGACCTTCTCCACGCCCTTGGTTTCTTAAAGAAACTGACATCTTGTATATTTTTTCATTGTTTGTAACAACGACTCCACCTTCACCGGTTGTTATCTGTTTGTTTGGATAGAACGCAAACGCTCCTGCTACTCCAAACGTTCCCACCTTCTTTCCTTTGTATTCACTTCCAAGAGCTTCACAGGAATCTTCAACAACTATAACATCGTATTTTTCAGCGAATATATTTATCTTATCCCAATCCAGTGGGTGACCAAAGACATCTACAGCCATCAGGAATATTCTGCGAAATTTGTTGAAATTTTCTTCAACTATCGTCTTGAAGTGTTCAATGTCCAAGTTCATTGTGATTGGATCAATATCAACAAATGTAACACTTCCGTTTTCGTATAAGGCAACATTTGCAGAAGCAACAAACGTAAAGGATGGAACTATGAGAAGGTCCCCTTTGCCAAAATTCAGAGCTTTCAGAATGAGATGGAGCGCACTTGTCCCACTTGAAACAGCAGCGACGTATTTTACTCCAACATACTCCGCTATAGCTTTTTCGAATAGTTCAGTGTAAGGACCTATGCTAAGCCTTCCGGATTTTAGAACTTTCGTCACAATTTCTATATCTTGTTGAACTATCTGTGGTCTCGATAACGGAATAAATCGACATGCTTGTTCTTTACCTGACATGTTACATTTCGCTCCTTTCGGCAGCTCTTTAGGCTTGTATAGACAGGACCTCACGAAAAATTATACCACCAAGTAATAAAAAGACATTCCCTAACTCATTCAAGCTTTATTCTTTTCAAAAAGTTGTACTCATTCATTGCTTCTTCGAACATTCCAGCTTCTTCGTAGAGTTGGGCAAGAGTTAGCCTTTTATCTTCATTTAATGGGTCCTTATCGACAATCTTTCTGTAGGTCAGTGCAGCAAACTTTTTTAAGCCCAAGATGTAGAATATTTTGTATCTTACAAATGATATTGAAAAAAGAACTAACATAGTAACAATTGCGAGAGCAACAGTCAAAAAGACAAAATTATCAGCGAAACGAGAAAGGTAAGAGGAAATTTCCATAAACGAGTGCCAGAATTTGTACCAAGTTTTGCTTGTTTTGTTTAATATGTTTTCAAACCGTGTGTCTGTATATCCGTAAGTTTTGAAATCCTTATATAGTTCTAGAATACTGGTTCTTATTTCCTTCTCGGCACTTGAGTATCGTTGGTACATTTTTTCGAACATTGCGTTGACGAACATATCCTTTTTTTCTAGACGCTTCAGAATGATGTCTAAAAATTTTTCCTTTGCCTTAGCGTCCCGTGATATTACATCGAGAACACTTTCGGCGTAATGTTTTACATCGACGGTAAGAATGTTTGTAAGTAATAGAACTTCAAGATTGTGAGAAAGATTCTTGTCTAAATATTCTACAAGATTTTCTTCCCCGAAAATCTCCAAAATATGGTACTTCATGGTCGACTGTATTGAAGATGTCTTAAGGAATCTTATAAGTCCTTCAACGTCTTCCTTAATTGCAAAATCGAGCATTTTAAGTTTCCTTTTAGCATTTAGAATCCTTCCGACTTGTTCTATTTTTTTACTTTCAGAAGTTGATACGTTTGGGCTTAGTTGGGAAATGTATGAAAGATACATATCCCAGGCAAAATCTGGGTCGGTTTTTGATTTTTCCAATATCTCCTCAAGTGTAAGTCCAAAAACTATTGCAGGGTGATAGAGAACGGTTAAAAACACAAATGTGAATGCGGTGAATAGAAAGAGCATCCAGAAATTTGCAAAAGATATTTTCTGGTTAGTTTTTCTCTTTCTCGTCTTTTTTAAAAGTTTCTTCCGTAAGTCCAAACGGTTCGTGTTCATCGTTTGCCTCCGGCTCGACGTGGATAACCACATCGTAAATTTCCTTTGTGTCATAAAGGTGCTTTTTAATGCATTTTGTAATTTCGTGTGCGTCCCTGACGTTCATTTCACCACTCACCTCTATATCCATATCTATATCGAACTTTCCACCAACTTTCCTTACTCGCACCTTGTGTGGATTCAGAGCTCCACACCTTTGGCATGCTTCAAATACTTTTTCGTAGATCCACATCTCTTCATCCTTTAGGCCGTCCATCAAGTCATGCGTATTTTCTTCAAAGACTTCCCATGCCACCTTTATTATTATACCAGACATGACGATTCCCACCAAAGGGTCCATCCAAGCCAAACCTATTTTGTTGAGTGCGACTCCAATGAAGACTAAACTTGACATCATAATATCGTTTCTCATGTTCTTGGCTTCTGCAACCATTGAATTGCTTTTATACTTTTTCCCTGTAGTATATTCAATTACGAATAAGAATGTTTTTCCACCAACGGAAAGTATCGCTGCAAACAATGGCCAAAAGCCAACCAAGACTTCGTATTGCCCGGTTATCAACCTCTTTGCACTCTCAACAAGCAAACTCACGCCTGCATAAAAAATAACGAAAGATATTATCTTTGCACCTATATTTTCTGCCTTGTGATGACCATATGGGTGTTCCTTATCCGGAGGCCTTCTGGAAATTAACGTTGCGATTAGCATTGTTGAAGATGTTAAAATATCCGTCGAAGTGTCTATACCATCGGCCAAGACTGCCATACTTTTAAACACAAGTCCAACGGTGACTTTTATTACAGCCAGCAATACGTTCGTAAAGACCGCGATTAGCGCAACTTTTCTAATAGCCTTATCTGCACTAATATCTTTCACAAAAGTCACTCCTTTCCCAAGAGGTAAGGCAAAGACTACTACAAAAAATCAAGGGGCTTTGCGCCCCTTGATTTTGTTGAGAATCATTATCAATTATTTTCCAAGAGCTGTCTTTGCAATCTTTACGTATTCTCTGAAGCTTTCTGGGTCGTTTACCGCAAGTTCTGCAAGCATTTTTCTATTGATTGCAACGTTTGCGAGTTTGAGTCCGTGGATCAGTTCGTTGTATTTGAGCCCTTCGTTTCTTGCAGCGATGTTTATTCTTGTAATCCAGAGTTTTCTGAAGTTGCCCTTCTTATTCTTTCTTCCGTCAAAAGCAAACTTTAGTGCTCTGTAATAAGATTGTTTAGCAAGTGTATATCTTCTGCTGAGTGCACCTCTGAAACCTTTAACAAACTTCAGAAATTTTTTCTTTTTCTTCTTTGCGTTCACAGCATTTTTGACGCGCATATCTATTCCTCCTTATTTGATTTAATTTGTCATTTTACTTTTTCCCAAGAAGTCTGAGGATTCTTGGTTTATCAGCTTGGGAAACAACGTCTTCAAGTCTGAGGGCACGTAGTGTTGATCTTCTCTTCTTTCCGGTTTTGTGCCATGCGTTGGCATGTCTGCGCATAATTTTTCCATTCTTTGTGACCTTGAATCTCTTGGCCGCAGTTTTGCTGACCTTCATCTTTTTCTTGGCCATTGTTTTTCCCTCCTGCTTAAGTATTTTTTTATTTATTATGACCATTACAGATTCTTTGGCTTAAGCATCATCCACATGTCTCTTCCTTCAACCTTCGCTTCCTTTTCAACTGTGCCAATATCAGAAACGTCTTTTGCAATCCTATCGAGTATATCTTTACCCTTATCCATAAACGCCATTTCTCTTCCACGGAACATCACGGTAACTTTGACTTTGTTTCCATCTTCCAAGAACCTTCTAATGTGTTTGAGTTTAGTCTGATAATCGTGCTCGTTGATAGCGGTTCTAAATTTCATTTCCTTGATTTCAATAATCTTTTGGTTTTTCTTTGCCTTTTGCTCTCTTTTGGCAAGTTCGTATTTGTACTTGCCGTAGTCCAGTATCCTCGCAACTGGTGGTTGTGCATTTGGAGCAACAAGAATTAAATCAAGTCCTCTTGACCTTGCAAAGTCGATAGCCGCACTTTTCGACATGATACCAACGACTTTTCCTTCTTCATCGACCACACGTAGTTCGTTGAATGGAATCTCTTCGTTTTTAATGATTTTTTCCTTTTCGTTCTTAATAATTTTCCCCTCCTATTACAAAAAATTAATGCGGGCTTGCGCCCGCCATTGAGTTCGACCTAAGATAACCTCTCCAATAAACCTTACGCTATTTTGGTCTAGCCATTTTTACACTTTCCTTACCCAATAGGCTTTTTGCCATTGGGTGGGAAGCCGGGCGCTTCCTCTTTAGTGATAAGTATTCGTTTTTTCGAAAATCTGGTGGGCCGCGTGGGACTCGAACCCACGGCCACCTGATTAAGAGTCAGGTGCTCTACCTGCTGAGCTAGCGGCCCAATCATGGTGCCCCCAGGAGGAATCGAACCTCCATTTGCGGATTAGGAATCCGCCGTTCTATCCTTTGAACTATGGGGGCTTCCGTTCTGGCAGCCCCACGGGGAATCGAACCCCGACCCTCGGACTGAGAATCCGATGGACTAGCCGTTATCCTATGGGGCCATCTTTTACTGAGTACTACTTTTCGGTGTTAGTGACCGTGTTATATATTAACACATTGCGAGAAATTGTCAAGATACCATCTTGAAAATCCTGCTTTACTGCTGAGAATAAGCTTTTTTAACTTATTTGGTTACAAACGATTTTGTTGTCGATTTACTGCTAATAGCAGAGCACACAAAATTCTGCAGGTTTCGAAGAATTCAAAATGTGTTATAATACTTTTGGGCAACTGGGCGGAAATTTAGATCACAAAGAGCCAAAGCGTACCTCCGTAGATTGATTGTGAAGCAGACGGGGGCGATGAGTTTTTCGGCTGTTGATTTTTACTTTTCGTTTATATGGGGAGGGAGTTTTTTGAACAAAAAACAAGGAACGAGAAGGAGCAGAGCTAGGGTATTTAAGTGGTTATTTGTTTTTGCTTTCGTTGCTATTGTTGGAATAGGACTTATACGTGAAAATATCGAAAGGTGGAAACTCCTGCATGAACCTTATAAACAGTATAACATATATGGCGTATTGGAAACTTGCAAAATCTATTTTGGAAATGTAAAATTAGATAATTTCTTTTTTCATGAGCCTCGGTTTTATTGTCGAGACGATTTAGGTAATCAATACGCGTTTTCAATACTGGAAAAAGATAATTTGACAATATACAAAAACGGAAAATCCCTCTTACCTGAACAAGTGGATGAACTGTATGAGAAGATTTTCAAGGGTGTGATTGTTGAAACTATTAAGCGTCAGCCTCCTGCTAATTTTGAGGGTTGTGACCCAAATAGTATATTCTCGTACCTTAAAGGTTGGGTGGATGAATACATATATAACGAAGGCAGACATTTTGTTAAATTTTCAGGTATGGACAGTGTTGGAAACATTGTAGATGTTGTTTACGAGGTTAAGAAAGTTAACAACAAGGTTAAAGTCTACGTTGATCATATTCTTGTAAATGGTCGTCAGTTAAACGAAAATGAAAGAAGAGTTCTTCTGGCAATTATTTACAAAAAGAAAATTGAACAAGAGGTACTTGAAACCGTTGTGAATGGTTATTTACCGGAACTCTCAGAGGCTACTCTTGGCGAAGTTTTGGGAAAGCTTCCCTCTAGTAGGTTCTACTTATTTAACGAAAAAGAAAAGCTGGTTGAGTTTACTGCCTATGAAAATTTTGGAACATCTCAGGATGTTAAAAGAATTACAATTAGATTTCATGTCAACGATTATGGGTATATTAGTGTAGTCTATTTCATGGTTAATGATGTAGAAAAAACAGTGAAAGAAGCTCACGAGTATATCAAGAAAGTATACAAAAAGTTCGGTTATCTAACCGATGAGCAAGAGCGCGAAAAGTACAAAAGAAGAATACTAGCAAGCACAGTTCCAGGTAGGGCTATTACGTTTAATGAATTTGTGCAACAATATTTGAAGGATGTTTCCTGGGTGGTTACTATTGAAGGAGATAAAGTTATGGTCAGACTTGAGGCTCATACCAAAAATTCGAATAAAGCATTGTGGCTTTTATTTGAATTGCCACGCGAACGTATGGAAAGTCCGATAGTCAAAGATGTGAATTACAATGGGTTGAAGGTTAGCTTGAATGAAGTTTTATCGGACATAATGCCTAGGGAAGTTGCAAATGTGAGAAATGAAACCACTAATGACGAAAAAGCGAAAATAGCCGCTGTTCAATCAAGTTTGTCTGTTGCTGGTTCAAAATTTAGTAATAACAAGATAGCAGTTGAAAGCTTTTTGAAAGATGTTAAATGGTCCGTCAACAAAAACACAGTGGAGGTCAGGGCTAAAGGAAAATATTTGGGAAAATTTATGGACTTTAAAATAGTCTTTAGTACTAACAATGTTGCAAAACCTGCTATTGATTCAGTGAGTATTGATGGGAAACAATGCCCAAGTAACATAGCGGAATATATTATCGGAAAGATATATGGTATTGACAAGTCAAACTTGCTGGTAGCTCATGTTAAGAACTCAAAGGTTTTAAATGAACCACTGAAGAATCTTTTAAAAACGGGAGAGTGGAATGTAGATACTAATTCTGATAAAGTTAATTATCAGGAGAACGATTTTCTTATTTCTTTCGCAGTATCTCCGTCTGGTAAAGTAGAAGTATTCCACATCGGGGCCAACGGTAAAGATTTAACAGATTTGACTGATAAATTTTTCATAGCGCTGGAATCTCATAAGTCTGTTAAAGAGGCGATAAACGATGTTTTATATGAAGAAACAAGAGAAACGGAATTGGCAATAAGTCCAGACTCTATAGAAGAAGAGTCTAGACCAGAAATGGAAGTAGAGGAAACGTTTGAAGGTACTACAAATACTTTTACAGAGCAATCAGGGATAGATGACGAAGTGGATACCGGCATAAACGTCCAGGAAACGGAAAATGTCGACAGCACAGAAAGCATTGAGCTTTGGGACGAGACATTACCCAATACAACAGATCCATCTTTAGCTGAACCTAGATGTAACGATAATTCTGACGGTTCTAAAGAAGAGGATTATAGTTACGGTGAGTTATAGGGTTGAGAAACCAGGAGGCTGAGAAGTCTGGGAGGAATTGAACTTGACTGTGTTTGAGGATATGCTCTGCTTATTTGCTTCTTTCATAATCAGTGTCTTGACAATTCCGTTATTTAGAAAAGTAGCGTTTCAATATGGTATCGTTGATAAGCCAGATGGTGAACTCAAACCTCACGACAGAATTACTCCTTACCTTGGTGGTTTTAGTGTCTTTTTAGGAGTTCTTTTTGTCACGCCCTTTGAACCTATAACAAAAATAGTTTTGACTGTTCTTATGCTGATAGGTTTATATGATGACGTGAAAAACCTTGACCCTAAGGTAAGACTCTTAACCGAGTTTGTTGTGTCGTTTGTACTTGTTTACAAGTATACTGGTTTTTCTTTGTTTTTTCCGATTTATTCAGTTCTCGCGGTTGCATTGATAAATGCCGTTAATATGATGGATGGATTGGATGGCGTTTGCGCAAGTGTTTCGGTAATCTCTGCAATAGGTTTATTTACCGTTGCAACGTCACGATATGACAAAGTTTTGTTACTTGCCCTCGTCGGTGCTTTGTTTGGTTATCTGCTTTACAATTTCCCACCAGCAATGATATTCATGGGCGATGCGGGTAGTTATTTAATTGGTGGTGTTCTTTCAATAGGCCTACTCTCATCTATCAGGAATGGGTTTTCTAATCTTCCATATACGGTTTCAGCTTTTATTTTTCTTTCCCTCTTCTTTTTTGACCTTGGAGCAGGTGTTTTGAGAAGAGTATTGAACGGACGCTCTCCGTTCAGTGGTGACAGAGGACATTTCTATGATAAAATTCAGTCAAAGACCAAGAACAAAAAGCACACACTTTTCGTAGTTGTTTTTATACAATTTGTGCTTTTCACGATTGGTATGATAGCAAAGCAGAACAAAATATTATCGTTGCTCGCTGTAGTGGTGTCGCTTGTTATGTACTATTTCATATCAAAATGGTTGAAGATATTAAAATACTACTAATCAATTTTGAATAAAGGGGAGGAGGATGAAAGTGCTTTCTTTTTTCGAAGAACTTGTTTTGTATGTCACCATACCTCTTGTAGCACTCTTTGCTCACAGAGAGTACACTTACGAGTTCAGTACTCCAAAGTACGCGATTTTAACAGTCGCTACGCTGTTGATAGGAGTGTACTTACTTGTTAGACTGCTTCAAACAAAGAAGTTTAAATTTTTTGCATCCAAGGTCCATTTTATTTGGTTAGCATTTTCGGTGGTTGCGTTGCTTTCAACAATTAACACTTGGAGGGATAATCCATACTTTTTCAGGCAAGCTTTTGATATAGGACTTTACTTATTCTTGAATATGCTATTATCGTTCTACTTTTCAACTATTCTTGATGATAAACAGAAGATTTCACGATTTCTTTTTGTTTTCGTGTTGACAGGGTTGTTCATTGCTGTTAACGCTATACTAAACTTCTATTGGGGATACGACATGATGCTTGGGCAAGTCGGAGAGCCTTTTCAGAGGGCGAGTATAAAAGCAAATGTAGGAAATGTTATATTCGTTTCAAACTATCTGAACATGCTTTTACCCATTGCACTTTACTTCGTCATCAGTCTCGACCTTGGTGTTATGAGTGTTCGAAAGTTTTCTGGGATTCTTTTTATGAAATTACTTTCCCTGTTCTCTGCAATTCTTTATTTAGATGTTATTATCTTTTCTCAGACCAGGTCAGAATACTTGGCGCTTGTTTTGGAAGTAGTATTACTAATCCTTGCTTATTTCTTCTTCATACGTAAACGCGAAGAAAAAGCTGAAACAGAACTTCAAAAAAATGCACCAAAGCTACTTGCCAAACTAAAATCGCTACGCAGAATGTCGATTTTGATATTCGTTGTGATGGCGATTATCCTTGTCATTGTTTACAATGTTCCTTCACCGTTTAACAACTATGGGAAATTCAGTATGACCGAAAGGTTTAGTGCTATGGCCTCCGTATCGAGTAGAGACGAAAGGTTCCTATCATGGTTCTCGACAATTTACATTTGGAAAAATCACAAACTCTTTGGGCAAGGTATAGGAACGTACCAATTGTACGGTCTTTACGGAATCGGTGATTTGACTGCTGACAAACCTATTTATAGCTACGGTTGGAACAACTTCAAAAGAGCTCACAACGATTACTTCCAAGTACTTAGCGAGACAGGAATAGTTGGGCTGGCTTTGATTATTGTAATGCTTATATTACTTGTTATCTACGTTCTAAAAAATATTCAAAAGCTCCAGGAACGAGATGATACAATTCTATTCTCCATGCTTGTGCTGAGTGGGGTAGTGTTTGCCTTCCAGAGTTTCTTTAGTTTCCCAGGACATTTATTGCCAAATGCATTGATGGCAACATTTGTCTTAAGTGCTGGTTTGGGTAAACATTTTAATAAGGTGGATGGAAAGGAATACGAAATAAAAGGTGCCAAAGCTGTGGTGCTTGGCCTCATCCTTATTTCTTCTGTTGCCGGTTCTACGTATCTAAGATGGAATCATTTTATTTCAGAAGTATACTTCAGAAACGGTAATGTTGCATTTCAAACACTCTCACAACTGAGGACACAATTAGCTCAGATAGACGATTATTTGAAACAACTTGACCAAATTGAGTCAGAACTAAACAACTTCTCCGGGCAATTTCAAATTTACTCGCCTGAGAATTGGCACAAATACAAACAATCTCAAGCGGGCAATTTGGGAGGGTTGTATAACAGAGCACAGGCGGAGAGTGAACGTTTGCAGAATATTCAAAACATAAGAAATCAGATAGCACAAAATCGAAGAGCGCTAACTGCTCAGAAAGAGGCAATACCACTGGAGCTCATAAAATACTATGAACAAGCAAAATCATACTTTTTAAAAAGCGTAAAACTTAACCACACATATGGAAAATCGTATTTCTACCTGGCAGCACTTGCTTCTGACCCGGTAAGAATCAATATCCTGAAAGATGCTCTGAGGAAAAATCCCGAAGCTGTTCTTAGTCAGAACTACGACGAATTTCAGAATATACTTCCTAATAAGTTTAAGTATGCTTACTTCAAAGATTTGGCGGTCTACATAAAAAATAATCCTTCGTTTATCGACAAAATCGATATAGCAACAGCACAAGCAATTGTTGATTCAGCTTGTTTATATGAATTCTCGTTACTTACATTCACAGAAAGAAACACTTTCAAAACATTAGCAATCAGGTACAATTCCCTATACCTGATTGCAAAGACACTTACTGACAACATTGCAGAGGAAGAAATTAATAAAAAGACATTAGCTCTTGAATCCATCTTTTTCAATAAGTTCGATACTTGGGTTAGGAAGACACTTTACATAATGCCAGGAGGATGGAACAGATTCCCAGACTGGAAGAATCTTGATATTGAGCTTGCAACAACAGGCGGGCAAGATATCTATAGGTACTTTGCCGGTTTGACAGTCCAGGCGTTAGATCCAATTAACGTGGAGTCACGTAACTTGCTTGTTGATTTGGCGAGATTGGAGGCAAAAACATGTAAATTCATGGAGGTAAAGGGTGTCTGGGGTGTGCCTGATGGAGTGCTTGATTATCTCCACGCTCTTGCAAGAGAATATCAAGTTATTTCGGAGTACCAAGAGAGTGTAGTTACGTATTCACAATTGATTGAGTGGTATAAGGAGAATTACGACCTCATCTCAAAAAAGGTTAACGACAAAGAATACTGGGATAATAACTTTAATAGATTCATTGATGATTTGAAGAAACGCTTAGATACCATTCTGGAAAAGGATGAGAAAGGCTATATTTCAAACAGTCTTACTCCAATGTTTGAGGACAGGTTGAGAAGGTTGTACAATTCAATAATGAGCACTGATTTCAAGAAGATTGAAAAGGAATACATTGAAGAGCTCATTAAATATACACCAACATTCTGGATGAAGATAGGAAAATCTAGTGTTTGGAAAACAAATGCCTATAACTCTATGAAAGATTTTGAAAACCAGCTTCAAGCACTGAATTTCTCTGACGATGCAAAGAAAGAGCTTATTTCGATACTGACAACTGTTGTTGATTCGAACTTGATGAAGCTTTATGAAAGATATGCCAGGTTCAAAGCTCATTATGAGCTAATAAAAGAAGAATTCTTGAAAACAGCGGAGAATTTAATAAGCCTATACCAACAAACTTCCGAGGGAGAAATACTAAAAGATTGGAAAGAACCGTTGTTCGCTATGCCGGAGTTTAATAGTAAGGCAGAAGTTCTCAAATTCTTAGATGAACTAGTAGCAAAATATAAGTAAGCCAAGAATTAAAACGGAAGCAGGGGATATCCCCTGCTTTCGTTTTATCTTTGCGCTCTGCTTTTACTAAAGAGCCACTCAATCATTTCTTTATCTCTGTAGGCAGGAATCCAAGATGCATGCGGAAAACTTCCGATACTTTCCATGTAGCCTTTTGGATATTCTGTATATCGCACAGGTGCGTTTAGCTTCTTCAGAGCTTCGACTAACTCACGAGAAAACTTTACAGGAACAACGTCGTCGTCTTCGGCATGGAAGAACCATATAGGGATGTGGGAGATTTTTTGGGCTTTTGCAACATTACCTCCGCCACATACAACAACTGCAGCTGCAAATCTTTCTGGGCAAAGTGTTAAGAGACCAACGGTACCGAAACCTCCCATCGATAGCCCAGTTATGTATATCCTTTCTTCGTCAACAGGATACTCATCTACAATCTTGTTGGTTAATAGGAGAACCGTTGAAAGAAGCGAGTTCGGTTCAAGCTCATCACTAGTTCTAAATGAAGTTCCCCAATACCCGTTCTCTGGACACTGTGGAGCAAGTACAAAGCACGGGTGCTTTTCCTGCACTTCTGGACTGGCCCATACAGTGGCACCTTCGTTTGCAATAATTTGTTTTTCGTTATCTCTTCCACGCTCACCAGCACCATGGAGAAAAACAACTAGCGGATATTTTTCACCTGGTTTTTGGTTTTCAGGTATGAAAAGTCTGTAAGGCATTTCGATAAACTCATCTTTGTAAACAAACGGCTTGAATTTTTCAAGATAGTTGATTTTATCTGACATTTTTCACGCGCCTCCCATTTATGGCTTTGTGAATATTATACACTGTGTTTTGTGAAAACGAAAGAGAAGCGATATAATAATTATATCTCAAACCATAGGAGGAATTTGAATGATAACTACCCTTCACAATTACCTCTTCATAGGTGCGCATCCGGATGATATTGAGATTTGGGCAGGTGGTTTGATTTTAAGAATACTTCGGGAAAATCCAACTGCGCAAGTTCATTGTATTGTATTGACAGACGGTTCAGCCGGGTATGGGAATGTCCAAGAACGATACGAAGAGGCTATGAATGCTTCAAATATGATGAAGGTTAGCTCATACGAGTTTTTGAGTCTAAAGGATGGTAGTTTGCACTTTAACAACGAGCTTCCAAATGTAATTGCTAACCTTATAAGAAAATACAAACCAGATTTGTTAATCACACACCCACGAAATGACAGACACCCTGATCACGCTGCGGTGGGTACAGCAACTGATAAGGCGCTCTTCCTTGCAATGGTCACTCCCGAATTTTTAGATTATGAGCCACACTTTTGCAAGAATGTACTTCGATTTGTGTCAGACCCTTTCAGTAGTCCAAAGTCGAAAGTGTATGTTGATATCTCAGAAGTTTATGAGCAGAAAAAATCAGTTATTTCAAATTTTAAAACACAGCTTGGAGTCTTGGAACCATATCTGCAACTTAACAAGTTGTACGGACGTCTTATAAATTGCGCAGCAGCTGAAATCTTCGAACCTGAAGTGTTAGTGTTCTAAAAAACGTCGAAAAGGAGGTTTTAATTTGAAATCGGGATTGTGGATTAAATTGTTGGCGGTCGGAACAGGAGGTTTTTTAGGTTCGGTTCTTAGATATCTGATTTCCCTGTGGCTCAACAAAAGATATCCAACCTCTTTGATACCTTACGGCACTTTTGCTGTGAACGTCACAGGAAGTTTTTTTCTCGGTGTAATTATGCAAATTGCATTTTACATTCCGATGAATGAATTAGTCAGGTTGTTTTTCACAACTGGCATTATGGGAGGACTAACTACGTTTTCAACATTAACATACGAGACAATGGCACTTGTATATAATGGAAGTTACTTTGCTGCTGCTTTGAATATTCTGATTAATCTGTCCATAGGTCTTTTGAGTGCATTAGGTGGGAAGGAATTAGTTGATATTATTTATGCAAGGTTGTAATCAATTTGCGTATCATTTAGGGGGGCGGATGTATGGAAAAGATAGTTGGCACATTCGTGCGCATTTATGTCAAAGAAAATCAAAGATGCGAAGCATTTGGAAAAAAACCACTCAACAAGGTAATTGCCGAGATGGCTCTAAAGATGGATATCACAGATTTTGTAGAATACAAAGCTTTTGAGGGGTATGTTTTCGACAAAAAATTACATACATTGACTAGAGAAGTTATCGACCATGAACTTCCGATAATAATAGAATTTTTTACAACAGATGAGAAAGCCCAAAAGTTTTTAGATGAAATGGCACCTTATTTGAAAAAAGCAGTCGTGCTTGTATTTAGGGATACCGTAGGATACTTTTTCCGATAATTTTCCAAGAACACGAGTTTTATACCATTGGATAATATGTTTATTTGACAGAGGTAGGTGTATGCATATGGTCACCCGGCTGATTATAACGAGTATTTTGATAATATTCTTGATGAGCTGTTTCAACATGGTATTTGCAGAAAAGCCTGTCATAGATGTTTCAGTGAGTGTAATCGGAAACGAGAGTATTGAAAAAATAACAAAAAGCGTTTTCTTGTCTGAGCTTTTGGACACAAATAAGTTCACGGTGACCCTAAGAGACAATATAGTGCAACTTTTTTCGGAAATGAACCTGCAAGATTTGTTATCTATGCAGAACGTTATTCTCTCAAAAAGAGAATACCCAAAAGGTTCGCTGAATGTTTTGATTTATCTGAATAATTTAAGTGTGAGAAAAGAATTTGTTGAATATGTTAGAAACAACATTTCAGGTGAGTATATATACGCAAATGGTAAGTACATTCGTGTCGTCCAAGGAGCGCGGTTTAGATTCGATGGCAAAAATTACATCCAAGATGAGAATGGCATGTATGTTAAAGGAACCGATGGGAATTATTACGTCCCGTTGGACTTTTATTCCAAGGTTCCACACGAGAATACCTACTACGTCCTTGAATGTAGTCTTTCTTATGTGCTAAGTTTGGAAAGAAGTGACGTTAAGAAAGATGCATTCGCTGTAAGCGTGGGTGTACCTCTGGTTTTGCATAAATATGACCCATATAACAACAGACTTTTAAGAATCGAATATCCATCTTCAGAAATTCTGAACCAATTTGCTAAGAGCGTAAGTTTAGAGTTGGCAAGTAGGCTGATGGGACTAAGGAGACTGTATGGGTTTATTGACAGTGTGAAGTTCCCACGAGTGTTGATTGATATTGGTTCAATTGATGGTGTAAAGCCTGGACTTTACTTTGGGGTCTACGATGGAGATAATTACATTGCGGAATTGAAAGTTGTTCGAACAGCCGGAGATTACAGTGAGTGCGAAGTAACATACATCAAAAGCGAAGTAGAAATAGAAGAAGGGTTTTTCGTGGCGGAAAAGAAACCAGACTTTGTTTTTCCAGTAGGTGTAAGCATTTTGTATCTGTATCATCCTGAAAGTTTTGGAAGCATTGAATTTGAAATCTCAGCAAAGACATTGAACATACATAGAGAAGAAATCTCTGCGTTGTCTTTTGGGTTTGGTTATGACTTATCTAATTCTGAGATTGGGAGTTTCAGCGTAAGCTACTTCCACCGTATACGTTCTTCGCCTGTTTACGTACTCACAACTCTGAAGCTATTCGAAAACAGCTCAAGTCTGTCAGTCTCAGCAATTCCTATGGTTGGATTCAATATCAAATTTGGTATTTTCACATTAAGAGCACTTACTGCCATTGATTTCTCAACTTTTGAATTAGGTGGTGGTGTCTCATGGTGAGAATATCTAAGACATTTGTAATTCTTTGTGTATTGATGATATTTGTCCTTTCTTCTCTTTCTTTTTCACAAGGCAAAAGCGTAAAAATTAAGGTTGTCTTCGATAAGAATGTGAAACCAGTCTACGAGAATATTGACCTCAGTGTTTCACTAACAACTACCTTTGCGGACATAAAAGATAACACTGCGAGGATTGTTCATGTGTTAGGTATATCAAAAGAGTCTACAACAAGAAAAGTAAACGAGTTTGTGCGTGATGAAAAGGGAGATTACGTCTATTTTAAAGGAAATTATTACAAGATAGCTGACAAAAGAAAATATACTTTCGATGAAAAGCAAAAAAGATATGTAGTTGATAAGTATGGTAGATACGTTTACCTTCAAGAATACGCCTGGGCAAGGAAACAGGAAGAGAAGTATATAATCAGTGATTTTTACTCATTGAAAACCTACGAAATTCCCGTAATGAATTACTACATCTATTTAGTGGTAACAGACATTGATGTACAAACGTTCTTTATCAAATCCATAACCCCTATCGTTGGAAAAGGCTCAACAGTTGAGAGAGCAATCGAAAACGCAAGGAAAATATTTTCAACTGTGGTCAATGAATACAGTCCTGCTAAGGTGGACATCGCTGTTCTCTTCGAGAAAGATTTTGACCCAGTTTTGCGGACAGCCTTACTGGCAAAATTACAAGAAGACACAAGATACAACATTTACGACAGGTTGTACATAGATGAGATTATGGAAATTGTGAGAACTTCGGATTTATTTGGGACTGAGCAGATTGTTTTAAAGTTCCGACCACCAAGGTATTTGATAACATTTGAAAACTTATATAAAAGCGATTATCAATTTACCGAAGATAGGTACTATTTCTTTGAGAATCCTGTTAACGGAGCGTATATTAAAAAGAACGTTGGCAGTTTGGACGTGCCTGTAAAGGTCGAGGTTGGGAGTTACTATCGTTATGATTCTAACACGAAAAGGTATGTCTATGACAAAGAGAAAGGTTCGTATGTAAAGTACTATAAAGGTCCTTGGGAGAAGGATAACTATCTATTTGAGACAAGGTTTTACGATTATATCCTCTACAAACTAACTAAGCTCAACACGTTCTATTCGTTGCTTATGAAAGTGTTTGATACAGAAAAAGGCACACTTGTTGGCAGCAGGTTCTTTAGTAGGCAGATAGAGACAGTGTTAAAAGAACCTGTTGACCGGTTTGGAACGGAAGAAGTAGATTTTCATACAGATACGAAAATTCGTAGTTATTACTCGATGGCAAATGAAGTTCAAGAATTTCTTCAGTTGCTTTTCCCACTCTCTACAGCTGTTTCACAAATCAGCGGTGAGAAAGCATTACTTGAAAGTGGTAAGAACATAGGTGCAAAACCAGGGTATGTTTTCCAGAGCATTGCAAATGGTTATACAACCAGTTTTATGAGACTGGAAAGGGTATTTGAAAAAAGCTCGGAAGCTAGGATATTCTACATTGTGCCCGGCGAAGAGGTTGAACCACATTCTCTTGTTATCGAGACAAAGCAATATCCCAGCAACTTGGGAATAAGATTCGGATTCTTCATAGAGAAAGAAACTTACGGCATGAAAATTGGGTATATCAAAAGCGATATTTACGGAAATTACATGTGGTCATTCACATCTTCGTTTAGTACTCCATACGACACAAGCTCAGTCGATAAGATGATATTCCCTGTTGCTTTTGAGTTCTCAAAGTTCTTATTTGGGGAGAACATCGAACTTTTACTGGGTACATCGTTTAACGTTGTTTCGGAAAGTTCAGGAGCAAGTTATATCAGTGATTACGGCGTTCTCATTGGTCTGGCACTTTCATCGTATATAAGAAATTTCGCGCTGTCATACGGTGGTATTTGTTTTTACACTGGGATAAAGTACACAATCCCATTGAGTAACTTTGAATTATCACCAAACAATCTGAATCTTTCCATAGGGGTAGATATGAGATTTTAAATTTCCAAAACCTTTTCCATTTTGATGTGAGGGATTCCAGCTTCATGGAAGACATGACCTACTGGTTTGTATCCGAGTTTTTCGTAAAATTTTTTGACCTCAAGCTGAGCGTTTAGGGTTATCGGCTTGGGGTTTGTCTTTTTTATATAGTCTTCTATAGCCTCCATTATCTTCTTGCCGTAACCTAATCCCCTGAATTCTTTAAGCACAGCAACCCTTTCAACCTTCCAATGGTCTCCAATGTCCCTAATTCGTGCAGTTGCAATATATTTGCCAAAGTGTCGAACTAAGAAATGAATGGCTTGTTCATCCCTACCATCGAGTTCTATTCTTTCATCAATTCCTTGACCTATAATAAAAACCTCGCGTCTAATCTTTTTGCATTCTTCAAATCGTTTATCTGGCAGTGTAAAATGTTCAACTGTTAAGAGCTTATCGTAAGCATTCTTCATTCTCCTCAAACCTTCCTCCAAAAGCGCTTTTGGACACGCAAAATTCAATCTAACGGACTGACTATCGCCAAATTCAGCTCCGTCGTTTAGGTAAACCTTTGCATGTTCCAAAAAGAACTTTTGAGGGTTTTCGAGTTCCAACTTCGAACAATCGAGCCACATTAGATATGTGCCTTCCGGTAGCGTGGGATTAATCAGTGGCATGTGTTCTTTGATAAATTGATACGCAAAGTCTCGGTTACTTTTCAAATAACTTCTCAGGTTCGTAACCCATTCATCACACTTATACGCTGCCTTCAGCGCTTCAATACTGAGCACGTTACCTGTTAGAAGTTCAAGGGATTGCATGTAGTTCTTGTAAGCTTGCCTTAGTGTTTTATCGGGAATTATCCCGTATGAGTTTGTCAGACCTGCAATATTAAAGGTCTTCCCTGGAGAATTCAGAACGATAACATTTTCTGTTCCAACTTTCAAAAAGCTTGTAAAAACACTCGGTTCGTAAACAATATCCGCATGTATCTCATCAGATACGATTATCAAGTCATACTTCTTAGCAATGTCGTAGAGTTTTTCCAATTCCTCAAATGTCCAGACTCTACCAACCGGATTATGTGGATTTGAAATCACTATCATCTTTGTCCTGTTGTTAATTGATTTCTCCAAACTTTCGTAGTCCATAACCCATTTACCATCTTTTAGAATCAATCTGTTCTCAACGAGATGCCTTCCGTTGTTCATCACCACCCTGAAGAATGGTGGATAAACTGGGGGTTGAATTATAACTTTGTCACCAGGAAGTGTGAAGATGTTTATTAAGAATGCAATCATTGGAACAACACCAGGACCGTTGACAATCCATTCCTTTTGGATTTCAAGGTTGTAAGATTTTTTGTACCATTCTACAATTGCGTTGTAATAATCGTTTGACCTAAAGGTATAACCGAATACGCCATGTTCTGCTCTTTTGATTATTGCATTGATAACACGTTCAGGGCTTTTGAAATCCATATCGGCAACCCACATGGGGAGCACATCTTCACCGTATAGTTTGATTATCATATCCCACTTGAATGAATCTGTGTTTTTCCGTTCGATAATAGTGTCAAAATTGTTGTTTTTTTCAGTTCCAGACATTGAGAAGCCCCCTTCTCGAATTGTTTTAAATTCTTATCACAAAGATTATAACAAAAAAGTGCCCCGGCAAGGAGCACTTTTCACGAATTTTTTGTAAAAATCGAAATTTATTCCCACTCAATCGTCGCGGGTGGTTTCGATGTTATATCGTAGACAACCCTATTTACACCTCTTACTTCATTCACTATCCTTTTCGCAACGTGGTTCAAAAATTCATGTGGCAACTTTGCCCAATCAGCTGTCATACCATCTTCGCTTGTAACTGCCCTCAAAGCAATAACATTCTCGTAAGTTCTATAATCTCCCATGACACCAACGGTTTTGACAGGTAGCAAAACAGCGAACGCTTGCCAGACTTTGTTGTATAAATCCCACTTTTTGAGTTCTTCTATAAATATTGCGTCTGCTTCCTGCAAGATGTTAACGGCTTCTTTTGTCACAGTGCCGATGATTCTGACTGCAAGTCCTGGACCTGGGAATGGGTGACGATAGAGTATACTTTCGGGCAAGCCTAACTCTTTACCGAGGGCTCTAACCTCATCTTTGAAAAGGTATCTGAGTGGTTCAATGATTTTGAAAGGTAACTTTTCAGGTAATCCACCTACGTTGTGATGGGTTTTAATTTTCGCACCAGCTTTTCGTTCTGCTACTTTACTCTCTATAACGTCTGGATAGAGTGTCCCTTGAGCCAAATATTGAATGTCGCCATGCTGTTGTTTAAGCTTCATCGCTTCTTCGTAGAAAACGTCTATAAATGTGTGCCCAATTCTTTTTCTTTTTTCCTCAGGGTCTTCGATACCTTCCAGAACTGAGAAGAACCTATCCGATGCATCTACATAGTGTATCTTTATACCTAAGTTTTGAAATTGCTTCACCACTTCTTGACCTTCGTTTTTTCTTAACAGTCCAGTGTCAACAAATATAGGAATCAACTTATCTGGCACGGCTTTGTGTAACAGCATGGCAACAACAGAAGAATCAACTCCACCGGACAAGCCAAGGATAACCTTTCCATCTATCTTTTCTCTGAGCTCATTTATTAATTCTTCAGCAAGGTTTTTCATTGACCAGTTTGGAGAAAGTTTCGCAACGACTGTTAAGAAATTGCGCAGTATATCTTTTCCGTACTGAGTGTGAACAACTTCCGGGTGGAACTGGACTCCGTAGTATTTATTGTCCAAGCTGCGAATTGCTGCGTAAGGCGAGTTCTCACTTTTCGCTATAACTTCAAACCCGTCTGGTAGGATTTCTACCCTATCAGAATGGCTCATCCAAACAGTGAATTTATTAGGTACTTCTTCGAAGATTCCAACGTGTTTTAGAATTTCCAACTGCGCCGGTCCAAATTCTCTATGCGGAGACTTTTCCACCCTGCCTCCGAGTTGATGAACAAGGGCTTGGAGTCCGTAGCAGATTCCAAGAACCGGCAGGTTGCTTTCAAAAACGTATGAAGGTATCTTAGGTGAATTCTCATCATAGACGCTTGCGGGACCTCCTGAGAGGATGAACGCGCTTGGTAATAGTTTTTGGACGTTCTCCCAGGGTTCGTCATAAGGGAGTAGTTCTGCGTAAAACCCAAGTTCCCTGACACGTCTGAGTATCAGCTGGGTGTACTGTGAACCAAAATCAAGTACTACAACTGTTTTTCTCTCCATCGTCTTCCCCCCACGGTTTTTGGTGAACTTTTATTTTCGATGTTTCACTTATATCAAAAAGCTATCATATGAGTATGCATTCTTCAAGCAAAAATATTTGAATTTTGTTTTGCAATTGTTATGAACTATTTACGAGTAAGCTTATGTAATCCGCTCGTGGTGATATAATTCTTTTTGGGAAACAAAAAAGGTATCTGTGCTTTTATGCATTAAAAAGGGGAGTGTTGATATGGATAAAGAATTGTTGCTAATTCCAAAACCGAAGAAGCTAAGGTGGGCGTTTGCGAAAGAATCAGGTGCAACTATTTCAAAAAATGGGTTTATCTACACGACAAACGAAAAGATAGCTAAATATTTGAAAGAAAAAGAAACAGTATTTGAAGAATACACGATAACAAAATCTTCAAAAGGTGACGAATTCGTGCATTTGGTCGTTAACCCTTATATTTTCCCAAAGAAAGAGGGTTACAGACTAATGATAGACCGAAACATCACTATAACGGCCCATGATGAGGCAGGTTTGTTCTACGGTGTTCAAACGTTGAGACAGATTCTGAGACAGATTTCACACTTTGAGAATAGACTACCAAAACTGTTCATCGAAGACTTTCCGGATTATGAAAATCGAGGAATAATGATTGACATAAGCCGAGATAGGATTCCAAATCTTGAGGTTCTCAAATCCATTATCGAAAAGCTTTCGGAACTAAAGATAAATCAGGTCCAACTTTATATGGAACACACATTTGCCTACAGAGGTCATGAGAAGGTGTGGAAGGAATACAGTGCGCTGACGCCTGAAGAAATCATTGAACTGGATTCTTTCTGTAAGGAACATTTCATCGAGCTTGTTCCTAATCAGAATACATTCGGGCATTTGAGCAAATGGCTCATACATGATGAATACAAACATCTTGCGGAGGCACCAGATGGGTATGATACGCCGTGGGGAGGTCGGTACGAGTATCCGTTCTCTATCTCTCCCATTGTTCCAGGCTCGCTAGACTTTATAAACGAACTATTAGGGGAGCTTTTGCCAAACTTTTCAAGTGAGCAGGTAAACATCGGATGTGATGAAACATTCGATTTGGGGCAGGGGAAATCTAGAGAATTGTGCGAACAGTATGGCAAAGGTAAGGTCTATTTCGACTTTTTGATGAAGATTTACAATATCGCAAAAAGATACAAAAAGGCAGTAATGTTCTGGGGAGACATTATCGAAAATCATCCTGAGTTCATTCCTCATCTGCCGAAGGATATGATTGCAATGGTATGGGGTTACGAGGCGAACCACCCGTTTGATGAAAAATGCACACTTTATTCAGAAAGTGGGTTGTCTTTCTATGTCTGCCCAGGAACATCAACGTGGAATACTTTTATTGGAAGAGCCGATAATGCAATAGAAAATATAAAGAACGCAGTTTACAATGGGTACAAGCACGGGGCGATAGGAGTGTTGACAACCGATTGGGGAGATAATGGACATCCTCAACATCTACCTTTTTCATGGATTGGGTTCTCTTTGAGCGCTGCTTTAAGTTGGAATTTGGCGGGGATTGGAACTGAAGAATTACTAAATTCCATTAATCTCCACATATTTGAAACGGAAAAACCTTTAGCAGATGTCATATACAAATTAGGTCGGTTACACAACGCTCTTCCATACACACCAAATGGGACTCCGTATTCCTATGCATTTATCTTTCCAGATAGGTTTAGCCAAAATGAAAAGCTAAGAGAGATTAACGAGGAAACTTTGGACAAGCTAAAGGACAAACTAAAAGAAATAAAAGAGGACCTATGTTCACTGTCGTTGGAAGATAAGCATCTTGAAAATATTGTTGAACAAGTTGTTAACAACATAGAGTTCGCTAAGTTGGGTATGCAGGTGCTAAGTTTTCTCAAAACTTATGGCTCTATCGAATCCGTTCCAGATAATGAATGGAACAAATTTGATACGGATCTTGAACGTGTCTTGGAAGACTACAGGAGAATTTGGTTAAAATGGAATAGACCAGGAGGGTTAGAGCAGAGCATTTTCAAATTAACAAGAATAAGAAGGGTAAGAAACGGTGACAGACGGGGGTTGATTTTCTAAGTTATGCGAAGGATGCAAAAAAAGAAGAGATTGATTATTAGCTATACAACGGCATCTATTCCGCTTCTATATTTGACAGTTGCATTGCTCATACCATTTATTTTAAACCTTCGTTTTGCTGGTGGGTTCTCTTTCGATGCGCTTGTTGATAACAGTTCAAAAATAAAGTTCACGATATATCAGGCATTCTTGTCTTCGGTTCTAACCGCACTTTTAGGTATCCCTGGAGCATACCTTGTTGGTAGAACGAAGATACATCCCGTGATTAAAAAAGTGTTCCGTATTATGTCGAGCATACCTTTCGTATTACCTGGAATTACAATGGCTATAGGATTTTTTCTTGTTTTTGGCAACAGAGGATTGTATTCGCAGTTACTAAGGCTTCTTGGATTTGATGTTCGTATACTTTACACATTTACTGCGGTGCTCCTCGGTCATGTCTTTTACAACTTTCCTCTTTTTATTAGAATAGTTGGCGAAGCTTGGGAAAACATGGATGGGTATTTGATAGAGGCTGCAAAAATCGACGGTGCATCAAAATGGCAGGTATTTTCAAAAGTGGAAGTCCCTGTGCTGTTGCCTGCCATATTGAGAGCGTTTTTCTTAACGTATATTTACACATTCACCAGCTTTTCAGTAGTTTTGATACTTGGTGGAATTAAGTATTCAACACTTGAAGTAGCGATTTACATGTATTCAAGAATCACTTTCGATTTCAAAGCCGCTTCAACACTGATGCTCTTTCAACTTTTGTTTATCTCAATTATAGGCTTTTTCACATCAGTTAAGAGGGAGCGTTTTGAGAAGTACCACTACCGACACCTTGAGAAATTTCCACTTTGGGGTTATTTTTTCTTTGTGATATCTACATTATTGATATTTGTTCCCTTAATCTACTCAGCACTTTCAGGTTTCTTGGATTATTACGGTAAGTTTTCTCTAACAAATTTCAGAATGCTCTTTTCAGAAGATTTAGAGTACCTTGTGGGAACGGATTTGAAGAGTATGATTTTTTACACATTCATTATAGCGTTGTCCTCCTCGTTAATTAGTGTCGTGATTACTATGTTTGCGGGGTATTACTCGTCAAAAGGTAAAAGATTGTATTACCTTGTGCTTATACCCGCAGCAATGTCGTCGGTAACGATTGCATTTTCCTATGTGTTTATAAACATCCCAGTGTTATTGAAGCTTATTATTGTTCATTCTTTGATAAACTTGCCCATAGTTTTTGGCATAATTGAAACTGGATGGAGAAATATTCCTCAAAGTATAATAGACGCAGCAAAGGTAGACGGAGCAAGCGCTATGAAGTGGGTATCAAAAATAGCGGTTCCAATGATGAGAAATTACATCTTTACAGCCTTTGTTTATTCATTTACAATCTCTGTTGGTGAGACTTCGGGAACTTTGACTCTTGCCGAACCGCCGATAACGACGTTTTCAGCTGTTGTGTTCAGATTGATGAGTTCAAGAAACACGGAAATAGCGATGGCGCTAAACACATTTTACTTCGTATTTGTTGTTTCATTGTTCATAATAATAGAAATACTAAGAAAGGAGGAACATGCATGATACTTTTTGGAACGGGTGGTATTAGGGGTATAATGAGGGAAGGCGAGTTCGATGAAAAGACTGTAGCTGTAGCTTCAAAAGGTGTAGCAGAGTATATGAAGATGAATGGACTAAAAAAGGTCTTGATTGCATATGATACAAGGAATAACTCTGAAAAATTTGCAAAACTTTCAGCTTCTGTCTTTTCAGGTGAAGGGATGGAAGTGTATGTATTCGGTGAACCTGTGCCAACGCCAGTCTTATCATACGGCGTGAGAAAGCTCGGTATGGATATGGGAGTTGTGATAACAGCAAGCCATAACCCTCCCGAATACAATGGCTACAAGGTTTATACCTCGAACGGTGTCCAGGCTGTTCCGGAAGTTACCGATGTCTTGACTGAGCTGGTAAAACAAGCATGGAACCAACCGATAAGCGCGGTGGAAAAATACACGATAGTGCCACGAGAGGTGCTCGATGAGTATATTTCAGATGTCGCAAAAGTTGTGAACACCAACTTGAATGGTTTGAAGGTGGTTTACTCACCTCTCCACGGAACAGGTGCAAAATTTGTGCCAAAGCTTTTGAGGATGCTTGGAGCGGAAGTAATAGAAGTTACAGAACAAATGGAACACAACGGAAATTTCCCAACCGCGAAGACCCCAAACCCCGAAGATGATAGAGCTCTTGAATTGTTGAAAAAATACATGGAAAAGCACAACGTAGACCTTGGATTAGCAACAGACCCAGATGCTGACAGAGTAGGTGTTGTTTTTAAAGATATCAGATTAACAGGTAACCAGGTTGGAGTTTTGCTTTCTAAAATGTTGATAGACGGATACCTCGAGTCTGGAAGAAATAAGGGAATGCTTGTAAAAACCATAGTGACGACAGACATGGTGAGACCAATGTGTGAAGAAAGTGGAATACAATTATTTGAAGTTCCAACAGGATTTAAATTCATAGGTGATTTAGTTGAAAAGCATAAAGAACTCGACTTTGTTTTTGGATTTGAAGAAAGCTGTGGATACCTAACGGGAGATTTAGCACGAGATAAAGATGCTGTTCTTGCTTGTGGTCTGGTAGCAAAAGCGGCTGTTAACTTTGATTTACTTGACAGAATGGAAGAACTCTACAAAAAATATGGATATTACCTCGAAAAACTCATCAACTTCGATTTCAAATCCGTTGACCAAGCACTTGATGTTTATGCAAAGTTGAAGCAAACAGAAGCTAAAGAAGTTAAGGAAGTTATTGATTACTCAAAAGGGTATAACGGAGTGATTCCGAACGATACCTTGAGGTTGGAATTCAATAGCGGGCGTATCTTTGTCAGACCATCGGGAACGGAACCTAAAATGAAAGCGTACGTTATGGTAAAAGCTGATACAAAAGAACAGGCTGTTTCTAATTTAGAGCAACTTGAAAACAAAATCAAAAGCATTGTTAATGAAATATTGGAACGATAGATTCGTTAGTCATATCAAAACGGGGGAGTATCCCCCGTTTTGTAAAATTAAAAAATCAAAAGGTTACCTTCGATAACTATCTTCGCATTTCCACCGACGTAAGCTTTGTATACTCCGTCTTTCAAATGCACTTTTGCAAATATGTTCGACCTTCTGCCCATTGTTTCGCCTTGAATTATTTCGTATATCCTTTCCGGATCAACGATTCCGTATTTGTACAGATAATAAATCAGCGCACCGTTGGCTGTTCCCGTTGCTGATTCCTCAGGTATTCCGTAAAGAGGTGCGAAATCTCTGCAATTCGCAACAGCCTTATCTTCATCAAGAGTAAACACATGGAAGCTTACAATTTCGTTTTTTCTGCAATATTCCGAAATTCCTTCAAAATCAGGTGAAAGTGAGAAAAGTATATCCTTCGACTTTACAGGTATGAGAAGGTCCCAGAGACCTGTGCTAACAATCTTCGGTTTCAAGTTGTAAATCCTATCCCCTATATCTTCCTTACTTATCCCAAGAAAATTTGCTATTTTCGAAATCTCGTCGACGTCTAGTTCATCGCCTAAAGACGGAGTTGCTTGCTCCATCATCACTATTCCTTCTTCTATGGAAATATCGATAATGCCAGCTCGAGTGTGTGCTTTGTATATAAATCCTTGCTTAACTAATCCTAAGTATTCCAATACTTTGAAAGATGCGATGGTTGCATGACCACATAAATCAACTTCCGCAACTGGTGTAAAATACCTGAGGTCGAATTCTTTATCGTTCTTGGCTTTTACAAAAGCAGTTTCCGAAAATTTAACTTCCTTAGCAATATTTTGCATAACACTTTCATTGAGAGTGTCCTCGGGACCCAGAATAACAACTCCTGCAGGATTACCCAAGAAAGGAGCTTTTGTAAATGCATCTACCACAAAGAACTTCATACTTTCACTCCTTTTATATTCTTTGCTCAATGATATATTCTATCACCACTAGGCAGGAACTAAATTAATATTTCTTAAAACTTTACATGGTAGAATTAAATAGAAGACACGAGTGCAACTTTACATATCATCAAAGGAGGACGTATTCATATGAAAAAAATAGCGTTTATATCTGACATCCATTCAAATCTAGAGGCTTTAAGTGCTGTTTTAGAGGACATCGAAAAAAGGAAGGTAGACGAGATATATTGTGTTGGGGACCTTGTTGGCTACGGTCCAAATCCAAACGAGGTTGTTGAAATTATAAAAGAGCGCAAAATTCCTACCGTAATGGGTAACTATGACGATGCAATTGGTTACGAAAAAGACAGCTGTGGTTGTGCTTACAATCCAGGTAGGGAAACAGAAGTTGGGGATGAATCAATTAGTTGGACGATAAGAAATACAACGAAGGAAAACAAAGAGTTTCTCAAATCGCTTCCCCACAGGTTGTCTATTGAAGCCGAAGGTTTGAAAATTTTACTTGTCCACGGTAGTCCTGTTAACTACTTGCTTGAGTATGTTAAACCGTCCACATCAGCAGAAAGACTAAAGTTGTTACTCAAAAATGTTGAAGAAGACATAATAATTAACGGTCATACGCATCTTATGATGGCACGTCATCTTTTCGGTAAAACTATCCTGAACCCAGGTAGTGTCGGTAGAACGAAAGATGGGGTTCCAGGAGCCACATATCTCATACTATACGTTGACAGCGGTGTTTACTGGTACGAGTTTGTGAGGGTTACATACGATATAAAAACAACCGTGGAAAAGATTGTAAAGGCAGGACTTCCAATCGAACTTGCAACGGTCTTGGCACTTGGCCAAACGTTTGACATGGGGGAAGCGAAAAATACAAAAACACAGGAAGAAAAACAAGGGAAAAAAGATGAACCCTTCTTCAACATTTGAAGGTAATTCTTCTAGTTCTCATAAGAATGCTTAAACCCCTTGATTTATCAAGTGGTTTAAGCATTTTCAAAACGCCTGAGGAATAGGCATATGTTCGTATTGTGTAACACAGATTAGAGCAAATCCGTTACTGTAATGGACTTTACAGTTAACACAAGGCATAGTAAAATGGCATTCGCCGTCCGAAAAAAGGACGAAGCAGACA
>NZ_DBOLZL010000005.1:0-13271 GCF_059913585.1 Fervidobacterium sp. | reverse complement strand
AATCAAATAAGTATACCAATCTTCAAGTGGAAGCTCGAAATTCATCCAGCTCTCTGGAGGCCATGTGTACAAAGTTATCGTTTTGTGGAGGATAGGATTTGTAAAACCATTACTAATTGTTCCTTTGTCTTGTAGAATTATCGTAATCCTTCCTGGGTCGTTGCCTATCAAATCAATAACCTGTTGTCGAACGTTTTCAAATATCTTCCCTACAAGTTCTGCGTTTTTTTCGTATCCTTCCGGATACACCACATCAGCGTGTTCAAAACGCAGAACCCCTGAGAATGTAAAAGTACAAATAAGCAAGACAACTACCGTTAAAATCATAAAACTCCTTTTCATACTCATCACCTCCAACAAACGTTTGATTAACCGTGTAACAATATTTTGCCACTCATTTTCGTCCTGTCAAATATCCAACGACAATCTCTTGAAGTTTTGGAAATCTTCCGTTATCTTCATTTCTACTATAAATCTTTACTAATATCTCATCGCCGACAATACCAATTACTTCACCATTTCCAATGCTTTCGCCACTCTTGAACACTCTATGTTTTTCCTTTGCTTCATCAATTGAATCCGTATAAATTACTCTACCAGAGTTGATTATCGCAAATTCTGTAGCGTACTCTTCTAACTCGAACATCTCATGCGAAGAGATAATACAGCTTCTCTCTCCAGAAACGTATTCTCTGATAAGTCTCATCACCTCGTATCTTACTGTTGGATCAAGATGTTGCGTTGGTTCGTCAAGTATGAGAAGTTGTGCGTTTGTAGATATTGCTAAAACAACGAAAAAGAGTGTCTTCATACCTATCGAATAAGTCTCAACACGTTGAGATAGGTCAAAATTGTATTTCGCAACAAGTCTGTTGAAGGTTTCACCATCCCACTGAGGGTAAACCGAAGAATAGAGTCTTTCATAATCGTAAGCATCGAAATTCCTAAATACCTGCCTATCTTCTGAAACAGCCGCAATTTTCTGTTTTGACAGCAAAGTTATCTCATCACCCATAAATTTAACTTCACCTGAATCAGCATCAATAGCTTTTAGTATACACCTAATTGTCGTTGTCTTACCTGCACCATTCGGACCAATCAGTGCAAATATGCTACCTTTTTTCACATCGAACGAAACATCCGCTAAAATCTGTTTATTACCAAACCTCTTACTCAATTTTTGAACAGATAGCAATATTTCAGAACTACCTTCAACCATACCTATCCCATTTTCTTTATATTCCATAGATTATTCCCCTCCTTTTTTGACAACAGAAAGATAACCAAGATAGAGACAAAGAATTGCAAAAATAGCTGCTGCGAAAATATTCCCCTGCCATAACGGACTTATCAGCCTGTACGGATTGTAAAAATGTCCAACTGATGAATAGCCAAGCGAACTCAAAATTGCATCGCTTATGAGAATCAAAAACAAACTACCGTAAGGGTCAACAGACAAGAAATTCACTAACACGAAGGAAAGTCCTAAATAAGCACTAAGAAAGATTAAAGATGAAGATAAATCCGTAAAAAAATGATATAAACTATCATAAAATGGCAACCCTACTAGACTTGTTAGCAACACTACGGTCACCAAGAACCCAAAACTAAACCAATATATCATAGACCTTGTATATGGTAAAAATGTTAGAAGATCTAAGCGTCTATTTTTCACATCGGAGAGCAAACCAAATAGTATTGCGAAAAACACTCCAAACATCTTTATTGATAAACCCGGCGAAAGCATAAGAACAAAAAATATTAATAACGTTCCGAATTTTTCCTTAAACTGTTTGTGTAAGTACTCGTTGAATAGTATCACATAATATTTATCAAACATTCTTCCACACCTCCTCAATTATCATCAAAGCAGTTAACATATCAATTCCACTATCTTTCGCTTTCTGAACCATTCGAAATAACTCACCTACAACGTCCTTATCAATCTTCAGCTCACCTGATATAAAATATCCGACCCCATGTTCTGATTCGACCAGACCTTCAAACTTTAGCCTTTCCAACGCTTTGAGAACGGTATTAACATTGACATCGAATATCTTTTCTAAATCTCTAACTCCAGGCAATCGCGAACCAACTTTCAATTCTCCAAGAATCATCTTAGCTTTAATTTGATTAACTATCTGTAAATACGCAGGTACACCGCTGTGTTTATCGACTTTCTTAAAGTTTGAATAAATAGCTCGAACCTCCTCTTTCACCTCGCTCATTCTCTCACAACCTTCACACTGGAAGAATTTATCGAAATATCACTATCAGAACTATTCTTTACATATAGTTTTCCACCTGTACCATCAATCTTTAACCTAAGCGCCTTCCCACCGAGAAATTCAAGTTTACCATTAACTCCGGTTGATGATATATCCATGTACGAACAATTTCTCAATTTCAACTTCATATTAACTCCAACGCTGTCAATTTCAACTTTGTCAGCAGAAATCTCTCCGTTAAGTTCTACACCAACGGAATTAATTGTCATATCATCTGCTGAAAGTGTTCCGAAAAGTTCAACACCCGTACTATCAAGTTCAATAATATCCGCACTAAGCTCGCCATTAATCGACATTCCAACAGCCGAAGCAACAAACCTTTTCAAACGTTTCTTGAATTTTCCATTTATATCAAGTCTGAAAGATGAAATATTAATTCGCTCAACTTTTTCACCACCAACTTTTACAACATATGTTGCATTCTTTTCTCCACCTCGAATTTCTAAGACTCCCCTTGTTTGCTTCACCTTGAGAGTAGATGGAACAGCAATGCCTGGTTCATCAACAAATTCTAAACGTAATCCAGCGTTAATATCACAAATGAGTTCTTCCACTTCATCGTATCTGACATCGGGATTGTACACTCGCCCCGAATGGTGCGTTAGCGCCTCACTAAAGTTCATAAGTCTTTTAAAACCATTCTCCCCGCTTTTTGCTAAATACTCAAAACTTGTTATACTTGCCATGGGTATAAGAAAAAGAAGAATTGAAAGTATAATAAAACCAATCATTCTTCCCGTATAACTTTTTAGAAAATACCCAAGCACAACAACCGAAAAGAAAGCAAAAACTACCTTTAATGGCACATAAGTTGTAAAATAACCTGCAAGTCCAAGAACCAGGATTGCCAGTAAAAAGTATACAATCTTTAGATAATCCTTCATAGCCCCACCTCCAAGTGATAAGTTTTAAAATCACACTTTCTCAGTGCACTCGTACATTCTACACTCCACATTTATAGTGTTATAGTTATATATAACACTAAAAGTATATCACACAGTGGTAGAATTATGTGTTTCTCTTAAGTAAACTTTTATTTGCATTCCTGTTTCTCTCCATACTTTCTAAAAGACTTCGGATAAAGAGAGTATTCAAGCGGCAAATAAAGGTATCGAGTAGGAGCTGGGTAATTAGGTAATTTACCCAGCGTCCTCTCACACCACCGTACATACCGACCGGTATACGGCGGTTCCTTAGTTCTCATGCGCTACGCGCACTGGCCTGTGATCCTGGAACTGTCGTTGATGGCATTAACACTCCTTGGTTATCCTCGGGTTCCACCCTACTTTCTCCAAGGTAGCCCTCTTCGGTTTTCTGCTTTCCATCTTCTGAAGTTTTCAAAATCTTTAGCCTCCTAAAGTTCAGTCCTTCACCTTTCGGCTACTGAGCTTTGCTGACTTCTGACGGTTCAGCTACTCATCACTGAGTAGGTTACCAGTAGGTGTATCCGTCAGACCTCCCCGGGTAAGAGCGACCGCCTTCATCCCATGTACTCGCCACATTTAGGTTCCCACTACCAAGCCCATAGCGGACTTTCACCGCCAAGCTGTCGCTCATGCCGGGCGCACGAAAAAAAAAGCGGCTCTTTCGAGCCGCTTTCGATTGATTTTTTTACTATTATTTCTTACCCTCTGCAAGGGTGTTGAGTTCAAGTTTTATTCCAGGTCCCATTGTGGAAGCGATAACTGCTTTCTTTATAAAGTTCCCCTTAACACCTGCTGGTCTGAGAGCAAGAATCTGTTCGTAAGCAGACTTTATGTTTTCCTTGAGTTTTTCTGGGTCAAACGAAGCTTTTCCAACTGGTATGTGTATATTTCCTGTCTTATCTGTTCTAACTTCAACTTTACCTTTTTTGAACTCAGAGACTGCAGCTGCAACATCGTCTGTAACTGTTCCAGTTTTTGGGTTTGGCATTAATCCTCTTGGACCAAGGACTTTACCAAGCTTACCAATAACCTTCATCATATCTGGAGTTGCAATTGCAACGTCGAAATCAAAGAATCCTTCGTTAGCAATTTTGTCAGCAAGTTCCTCTGCTCCAACGTAATCTGCACCTGCTTGTTTTGCTTCCTCTGCCTTGTCTCCCTTTGCAAAGACCAAAACTCTTACAGTCTTACCTGTTCCATGTGGAAGGGTAATTGTGCTTCTTATGTTCTGTTCACTCTTTCTATAATCGATATTCGTTTTAACATGAAGTTCTACTGTTTCATCAAACTTTGCCGTTGCTGTCTTTTTTACAAGCTCTACTGCTTCGTCAAGTGAATAAAATTTTTCTCTATCCACAAGTTTTCTTACTTCATTGTACCTCTTGGAGTGTTTAGGCATGTGCGAGCCTCCTCCTTTCCGCTTCAATCTACAATTTCCAGACCCATGCTGCGAGCAGTTCCTTCGATTATTTTCATCGCAGCTTCAATGTCGTTTGCATTGAGGTCTGGCATCTTGAGCTCAGCAATTTCCCTGATCTGTTGCCTTGTCACTTTTCCAACAATTTTCCTCTTTGGTTCCTGCGAACCTGAGTTGATTTTTGCTGCCCTCTTCAGTAAGAAGCTGGCAGGAGGAGTCTTCGTAACGAACGTAAATGATCTGTCATCGTAAACAGTGACAATAACTGGTATTAGCAATCCAGCCTTATCAGCCGTGACTGCGTTGAACTTCTTACAGAATTCCATCAAGTTAACTCCTCTTTGACCCAATGCAGGACCTACTGGAGGAGCTGGCGTTGCTTTTCCGGCTTCGAGCACAAGCCTAACCTGTGCCACTACTTTCTTTGCCATACAACTTACCTCCCTTTTTGTGGTATTTTCGGGCTCTTTGCCCTCCCACTGCGCACAATGCGCGCAAATTATCTAATCATCTTATTATTTTTATCCTTTATATCTTCTCCACTTCACTCACGTGAACAGTAACTGGAGTTTCCCTACCAAATATCGTAATATTAACCTTGAGTTCTTGCTTTTCTTCATCAACTTCTTTTACTACACCAACAAAACCTTCGAACGGACCAGTTATAATCTTTACAGAATCACCAGGTTGTATTTCCAGTTCTACTTTTGTAACCTGCGCTTTTGCTTCGTGACGTATTTCCTCAAGACCTGCTAATCTCTTAATATAATGCACTTCCTGTGGTTTCAACGGAAGTGGTCTTCCACCTGCTGAAACAAAACCCATTACAAATGGTGTACTTCTAACAAATTCCCATGTATGGTCGTTCATTATCATTTCAACAAAAAGATAACCTGGATAGAGTTTTCTTTTCTTTGTTTTTTGGATAACTATCTCTTTTCTCGTTGGATAGTCCACAATAGCAACTCTTCCGGTGCTCTTTGCGTATATCTTTCTACCCTCAGCTAACACTTGACCAGCCTTAACCACAACACCCTTTTTACAAACATTCGGATTGAAAACATCAACGTGAATTATATAAACATCTTCGTCACCAAGAACGGTTCTAACAACTACCTTTTTGACCTTTTCATTTATCGCTACCTTACCATCTATATCACAGATATATTCGTCCGATGCCGCCAAAAACGTTCCCTGGAATACATTTGCCCCTACGCGAAGTCCAGAGACCGGCTTGGCTGATTCTGGAATTACGTAAGTCTTTGAAAATTTTTTGTCTGTAGTTTCAATAACTATCCTTCTGGCGTTTGTAACATCAACTATCGTTCCATCTCTTCTAACCTTAACAGCCGGTTCTTCGGCTATCAAGTCACCCTTTTCTACATCCATTCCGTTACTAACATGCAATTTAGCATCATGACTCACAATATGCCTTTCAAGAGACTTACTGGAAGTGTCTATAACGGTTTCTTCCAAAACAACAACGTTAGGGATAATATTCTCATATCCCTGTGCTTTTATTTTAGCTTCCAGGTTCTCTTTAACCTTGCTTTCATACCCTGTAATGGTATGAATTATGTACCATTCTTTTTTCATTAGCTATTCACCTCAGAATCTTTGCAACAAGGCGCCAAGTGTTCCAGAGAAGAGAAGGTCGACTAAGAAAAGATAAATTGAAGAAACTGCCAAAATAAACAAAACTACCCCTGTAGATGCCAGGAGTTCTTCTCTGTTAGGCCACGTCGTCTTCTTCGCTTCTGCGATAACTTCTCTAAAGAACTTCTTCAGTTTTTCCATCGTTATCTCCCCCGATAGCCTTTATATTTAGGTACGTTTAGTGTCGTGCGCTCATAATAGTATAAAATTTGGCAGGGGCGGCAGGACTTGAACCCGCAACACCCGATTTTGGAGACCGGTGCTCTGCCAGTTGAGCTACGCCCCTGCGAAAATAATCATATTAATAACTCCATCTTAAATATTAGCCGTTAAACCTTCGTTTCGGTATGGAATGTGTGTTTGTTGCACTTTGGACAGTATTTCCTGAGTCTGAGCTTATCTTTCTTACTTTTTTCTTTTGTCGTGTAATAATTTCTTGTGCCACACTCTTCACACTTGAGCCCTATCTGAACTCTCATCGTCGTCCAGCCTCCTATATTATAAAAAAATATCTGGTGGTGAGGGAAGGATTTGAACCTTCGAAGGCATTCTGCCAGCGGATTTACAGTCCGCCCCCTTTGGCCACTCGGGCACCTCACCACACATTCAGTGGCTGGAGCCAACGGAGGGACTTGAACCCTCAACCTGCTGATTACAAGTCAGCCGCTCTAGCCGGTTGAGCTACGTTGGCTCGCTTATGCGTTAGTTATTATACCTGAGGGGAACAAATTTGTCAACGTTTCATCTGCGTTTAAGTATGTTACATTTTTTCAAAGACGCTCACAAACTGCCAGTGAATATAATACCATATTCTCTCAGAATTTCAAGGGAGAATTTAGTATTTACACAGTTTAGAGTGTAAAACTCAACAGTAGTGTGACAACAAAAATCCGTGTCATAACGATAGAAGCAAAAAACTATCACTCATTTACACCTATATCCCATAGGTTACCCGTATTCCTCAAGTTCCCTCTGAACTTTGCCCAAGAATTTTCAGCTATTCCAGAAGACTTCGTTTGAACGGCATAAATCTTCCAATCTTCCCCACCAAAATATATAGTTCCATCCATACTCAATGTTGGAGATGACCATATCTTGCAACCTATGTTAACACGCCATTTTTCCGTTCCATTAGAATCAAGGGCATACAGATAATTATCCAAACCGACTACATATATCGTTCCATCAGAAGCAACAATAGGGGAAGCCCAAATTCTCTCATTCGTCTTCAAGGTCCATTTCAAACTCCCGTCTTTTACAGCATACAATGTTTTATCCCAGCTTCCGACATAGACCGTTCCGTCTGGTCCCAATACTGATGATGCATAGACATGCCACTCGGTTTTGTATTTCCACTTTAGAATAGCCTGAGTAGCTTCTGAGGTTATAGCATAGATGTAGCAATTATCAGCACTAACAGTGCCGAAGTAGACAGTGCCATCTGAAGCTATAGCCGGAGCCGAGTAAATGCTTTCACTCTCACTCGTAAAAAACTTCCATTTTAGTTTACCTTCAGTATCTATTGCGTACAAATAGCCATCATGATTTCCAATGTATATTGTCTCACTTGCATCTATCGAAGGCGATGACCATGTATCGTTACCCATTTCGTATGTCCACTTCAGTTCGCCATTCGAGCTTATCGCATAAAGTGTACCACCTTCTGAAGCAACATAAATCGTTCCATCTTTGCCTATAGCTGGAGAGTTTCGGAAAGCACCTACAGGTCCGTATTTCCACTTCAATGTTCCATCCGGATTAACTGCGTACAGGTACCTTGCACATACGTAAATCGTGCCGTCTTTACCTATTGCTGGAGCTGAATATATAGGTTCACTATAGCCATCACCATGCAAAAATAAGTCAAAACTCCACAACACAATACCCTCAGGTGCAATTGCGTACAATTTGCTATCTTCACTTACTATGTAGATAATTCCTTTGGAATCTATTGCTGGGCTTGAATCGATTATACCACCTGTCTGCAATGTCCACTTTATCTCACCGTGTGCGAATTCGTTTTCAATATTTACTGTTAAGTCTGCTTTTCCCATATTTCCTGCCCTGTCGTACGCTACAAGCTCTATCTGGTGTTGTCCATTTGAATATCTTTTAGTATTGACTTCAAAACTTCCAGACTCTTCTGTGCTTTCCAAAAATTTTCTGTTGTCAATCAAAAGCTCCACCTTGTCGATTCCCGTTCCATCAGTTGCTATGTAGTTTATTGTTAATGTGCCATGCACAGTTTCGCCCTCATTTGGCGAAGCTATTGATACAACTGGTGCAGTGTTATCAATAGTTATGGAAACACTTGTTTGTCCAACGTTGTTTGAACGGTCATAAGCTTTTGCAACAAGCGTGTAATTCCCATCTGGATAACTTTTCGTATTCAACTCAAAAGTGTAAGGTTTTTCCAGTTTTTCACCCACTTTTGTGTCATCTAAATAAAGTTCAACTTTGAGAATGCCACTTATATCGGTTGCCTCAACAGTAACGGTAATGCTTCCTGAAACAAATGTGTTGTGCTTCGGATGAGTTATTTTGACTTGGGGAACGGTATTATCCACAACGTTTGGAGTGCAAGAAAGAATTGCTAAAACAGAAACGACCGCGAAGAAAACTAACAACTTCATACATCTCACCTCTTTAAGATTAATCTTCTAGGATATTTGCTAATATTCAGGTCTCCTGCGTATTTTCGATATATAAATTTTGACCTTCGAAATTTCAAAATCGTTCGGTAAGAAATAAAGTGAGGGCTGGGTACGTAGGTAAATTACCCAGCGTCCTCTCATACCACCACACATACCGACCGGTATACAGTGGTTCCTTAGTTGACATGCGCTACTGCGCACTGGCTTGTGATTCTGGAACTTTCGTTAATTGCACTGGTTTGCTCCTGTAATCCTCGGATTCCACCCTTCTTTCACCAAGGTAGCCCTCTTCGGTTTACTGCTTTCCATCTTCAGACCTCCGCGGGTAAGAACGACCGACTTCATCCCACGTACTTGCCACATTTACTGCATGAGGTTCCCACTACCAAGCCCATAGCAAAACTTTCACCGCCAAGCTGTCGCTCATGCCGGGCGCACCAAAAAGAAAAGCCATCCCTCGTGAGATGGCTTTTCTATATATAAGATACTTATACTATACAAACTATACAAAAGTTTATTCTCTTGTACCTCTCTTATTACTCTTCAGATAACCAAATCCATCAATAATACAAATCTCCATTCGCTTTGCGCCTGAAAACAAAGTTACTGCCTATTCCTGCCAAGTCACCATCACTGCATTCTATAACCTTCCTGATTTCAGAACCCACGTTAAACGTCACACTCCATATCCTTGTGACTCCAGTGTTGCTATTCATAATTTTAAACATCGTGGGTTTATCTGAACTGCTGTTGCCCGGTCTACCAGTTATTATTATCGCATTATCTGAAGTATACGTTATCGCTCCTGGATCCATATAACGTCCCCACGAGTATTCCCACAAGAACTGACCACTGTAGTTGTATTTGCGAATCCTATGACTATAATCATTATAATTAGGTCTTGTTCTAAAAATAACCCCATCACCAACATCGAGAACATCGTATGTTTCATAGTAGTAGGAGGAGGAGGAGACCCAACTCCACCTTATGCTTTTATCCGAACCCATGACTCCAAACCAGGCATAATCAGAGCTCCTTCGTCCTCCAAGAATAATATCTCCGCTCTGACTTTCCTTTGCTATGCGTAGGCTATACACATCTGAAAGTTTTGTTTCGGAAATGATATTTCCATCCTTGTCGATTTCCATTAACCAACCTTGCCCTGACGTCTGACCAGCAAGTAGATAATTACCATCTGCTTTTCTCGTTATTGAGTAAATATAGTCATCTGATGTTCCGCCATATGTCTTTTCCCATAATTTGTTACCATTTTCGTCTATCTTGAAAACCAATCCGTCGTAGCCTCTTCCACTGACTGACTTGTATCCACAGATGAGGTATCCTCCATCGGCTTTGGCTATTAAATATCTGCTGTAGCTATAAAAACTTACATCTGAAAAGCTCTTTCTCCAAATTAATTGCCCGTTTTTGTCCGTCTTTAAAACCTCAAGTTTGTTATCTGTGCTTGCGATTACAACGAAGTTTCCATTGCTTCCTTCTATGATGTCTGAAAAGTATGTATTGCTCCCGTAATTTTTCTGCCAGTTTTGAATAACGAACTCTTTTGAATCTTCCACTAACTTGTTACCTGATGAGTCTTTGACAACTACAGAAATTGTATAAAGATTGTCATAGTAATTAGTTGTATCCAGTTGAAAGTCGAAAGGTCTTGAGGTCGTTTCAGAAATTTTACTTCCATTGACGTAAAGCTCGGCTTTTGAGAATCTTGAATCTTTTGTTGCTGCAGCCTTTATTTGAGTTGTTCGGTTGACAATTGCATTTTGGGCAGGTGAATAGATTAACACAATTGGAACAGAAATCTCTTTAATTCCACTTTCTTTACTGTCTTTGACAACGTTTACTCCGAAATACTCCAAGTTTTCAACTACAACTGGGTCACTGCCAAGTGTTATCTCATATGCTGTCGAGGTCGTTTCACCTATTAATTCAAGCCCGTTTTTGTTACTCAACTTTCGAAATATCTGGAATTTTGTCTTATCATCCAAGTAAGGATAGTTCCATCTAAGTGTGAGTTTTTTATTGAGTGCGTGGTATGAGTAAGCCAAGTTTTCAATCGAGGGAACAAAAGGGAGCGTTACCTTTAATTCGCCTACGGTTACGACAATATTTCCATCTACTTCATCAATCAATAAATCATATTTTTCTGTCAGTGACGGGTAAAAAATTCTGTACAACTCATCGGAAGTTTCGTAACTATGCTCCGCGTCATTGTTTTTGTTTTTCAATTTTAAAGAAAACGACAATTTATAGATTCCAGGGTCTACTTCAAACGATTTTGAAAAATCCGTTGGCGATGCTGCCATTTCAGTTGTAACATCATACTCGAATTTTGAACTATCTGTGTTCTTTGTCATAGTCAGCTTCGCATAAGTAACATTCCAATTGGAAGCAACTGTTGCACTCATTTTCGCAGAGAATTCAAGAGTTGATTTAAAGAATATACCATCCATCTGCAAAGCGTTCGCACCGTAACTCAACGTCACGTCTTTTGTTGCGTAAAATATACCAACAAGCTGACTATTGATGGTTCCATAAGCATAAATTTCAATAGTATAATTGCCTGGGTTTTCCAGCGTAAAGCTGATGTTGCTCAGTGATGTGAAATCTTGCTGTAAGACTTGCGTTGTTCCAGACTTAACAACTACGGTAACCTTCGTTATTGGAACATCGTAGGTAGCAAGCGGGCTTGTAGTTTGATTTGTCCCTTTCACTGTAAACACATCAGATTTAGGTGGATTAACAGTAAGACTTACGTTAACTTGCTTCTTTACTCCCTGAGGATTTGGGCATGAAAACAGAAACAGTGTAATTAAAACTATAAAAAGCATCTTAACAACCGAACTTTTCACCATACTAATCACCCCTTTCTAATTGCTAACCCAAATAGTTATTTGGAGATTTGATATGCATCTCCATTCGCTTTGCGCCTGAAAACAAAGTTTTTGCCTATTCCTGCCAAGTCACCATCACTGCATTCTATAACCTTCCTGATTTCAGAACCCACGTTAAACGTTGCATTCCATATTGTGGTGGCACCAGTGTTACTATTCATAATTTTTAATATTTTAGGTTCACCGTCACTTCTACCGGTCATTATTATCGCATTATCTGAAGTATACGTTATCGCTCCAGGGTCCATATAACTTCCCCACCAGTATTCCCACAAGAACTGACCACTGTAGTTGTATTTGCGAATAATATGACTATCATAATTATAATAAGGTCTTGTTCTAAAAATAACCCCATCACCCACATCGAGAACATCGTATGTTTCATAGTAGTAGGAGGAGGAGACCCAACTCCACCTTATGCTTTTATCCGAACCCATGACTCCAAACCAGGCATAACCACCAGAATATCGTCGCCCTCCCAAAAGAATATCTCCAGTGCTTGCTTCTTTCGCTATGCGTAAGCTATACACCTCTGAAAGTCTTGTTTCAGAAATGATATTTCCATCCTTGTCGATTTCCATTAACCAACCTTGCCCTGACGTCTGACCAGCGAGTAGATAATTACCATCTGATTTTCTTGTTATTGAGTAAATATAGTCATCTGATGTTCCGCCATATGTCTTTTCCCATAATTGTTACCATTTTCGTCTATCTTGAAAACCAATCCGTCGTAGCCTCTTCCACTGACTGACTTGTATCCACAGATGAGGTATCCTCCATCGGCTTTGGCTATTAAATATCTGCTGTAGCTATTAAAACTCACATCTGAAAAGCTCTTTCTCCAGATTAATTCTCCATCTTTGCTTATTTTCATTAGAGTTCCAGAATCGCCTGCTACCAAGAAGTTTCCATCATTCCCCTCGAGAATGTCATAAAGATAGCTTAACTCGTAAGTTCTTTGCCAAATTACATGGTTGATATTTTTTGAATCTTCGGCCAGTATATTAGACCAAGAATCGTATGCAACCACCTTAATAGTGTTTGGACCATAGAAAAAACACGTTGGGTTAAGCTGAAATTCGATAGGTCTGGGAGTGCTATTAGATATGTTATAGGAACCTTGTTCTATATCATTTACAAACACCTTGATTCTGGAAATCGAGGGATTTCGGGTAACAGCTACCTTGACAGTCGTATTTTGTAAAGTTTCCTGTGAAGTTGGAACATTGTAAAGTTTAATAGCTACGTCAGGATAAGCCTCTACGGTTCCGCTTTCTTTGTATTCTCTAACGACATTCACCGCATAATACTCTAAGTTATTAATGAGTTCAGTATCCTCTCCAAACGGTATTTCAAAAGTCGTGGATGTTGTCTCAGCAATCAGCTCCATGTCTTTCTTGTTGGCAAGCTTTTGAAAA
>NZ_DBOLZL010000004.1:0-33694 GCF_059913585.1 Fervidobacterium sp. | reverse complement strand
TTTTGGAAAATTGGAGGTGAGAAAAGATGTCTTTTTCGATGTTCTCCAGCATGAATACTTGGTTTTTGAAAGGTTGTCATGTTGTTTTCTTTACCTGTCAAAGACCGTAATATGGCATAGATAAACGAGTTAAGGTTATCGGTTCGTTTCGAGGTCCACACGGGCTCGGGCGTCAGTCAGAATTTGAAATTTAGAAGATTTTCAATTGTATTTTATCATTTTTTGATGTTTGAAGTCAAATTTCGTAAGATGATTAGTTATAGATTTACCATCCTCTTAGAGTAGTTCATTGATGTAGAAATTAATCGATGGCACCATCAGAGTTATGTAGAAACTCTGTTTCGTTGTCTTGCTTGGTAAATTTGTTCATTTCAATGATGTTTTGCTCCGTTAATGAAAATGCCTTGTTTATTTTTGAGAGAGCCTCTATGATAATTAGGTGGAGTGGTATTGGAGAGTAATAGTATTTGTAATGTGTTTGAACAAGATCTGAAATGACTGTTTGGATGAGTTTTTCTAAGCGTATTTTTTCAACAGTTATTAAAAAGTTGTAAGAATAATCCGCAATGATTTTCGTTTCTAAATAGCTGGAAAATTTTTGGTACGTAGTTTTTGATACCTCAATTTGTATATCACATTGAACTTGGAGTTCGTCTTCTTCCAAATTTCCTAAGCCCAACTGGGAGAGTTTTTCAATCGTTTGAAGGTAAATGTCTTGAAACGAGCTCTGTTTTTTTCGTGTTAAGGTGTAATCCTTCAGTAGTGATATGAAATCTGGATATTCATCTGATGTAACCATTAGGTCTTTCACTTTGCCTTTGCCATTCGATATTTCAAATAATCCCGAATCAGTAAGTAAATAGAAGGTGATGTAATTAAAAAATGTTTGTGCAAATGATTTGAATTTTTCTAACTTTAAAACGAAGAATGGTCTTTTTAAATCAACCATCTGGGATGGTTCAATTTGTTTGTTTTTTATCTTTTCTAGTGGTGTTTCAATAAAGATGTATTTCGGTTCACCATAAACGTTTTGTATTTGAAATGTTGTGAACTGGCATATGTAAATGTTGAAAAAATCTTGACAGTCGACAGAGATGTCATTTCCCTTACTATTTTTCACTTTACTTATTTCAATCAGCATATTCTCCCCCTTTCGTTCACAATCCGAAGACGGTGATATATCCATCTTGGTATTCAACGGTGTAACTTAACTGCTCCGAAAGTCCTTCAAACTCTCCTTTGTAGGTGACGTTTACTCTGAATTCACCCTTGTCTTCTGCCACTGTTTTTTTTAAGTTTTCCAAAAATTTCTCTGCAAATTCTTTTTGGTTGATAAAATGTGCAAAATCGAGTAAATCATCTGGAATAAGTGTCGAGAAATAGATATATACTTTTCTACCATCTGAGACAAAACGTATGATTGCTTCCTCCTCAAAGTCCAGTCCAAATTCGTCGAGTTTAATCTCAGCGATACCGACTTTCGCATTGAGAACAGCTCCCTCTGTAACCGTGAATATCTTTCTCAAATTATCTCCTCCTCTCGTTGATAATATCAGTCATCGATAAGAATCACATTTCCAAGTTTCTTCGCTTTCTTTTCATATTCTTTGTCATGTTTGCTTGGAAAGACGAATACTTTTGTTGCCTTTAGGGTCTTGAGTTCTTTTTCTGGGAAGTCGTCGTATCCATCGGTAAAAATAATCAAAACATCTGCTGTTTTCAAATCATTTTTCTCAGCTTGTTGGAGGGCTGTTTTTAGGTTTGTTCCGCCTCTGTCTGTAACGACGAGCTCTTGATTTTTTCGACGAAGTAGTTGTCTTGGACTGATGTCAACAGAGAAAAAGTAAAGAATAACACTCACGTTTAGTTTCGATGTCAAACCAGACACCTCATCAACGAATCTCTGAAGTACTTTATCGGAAACAGAACTGCTACTATCGATAAATGCGACAATTTTAGGAGCCCGTGTGTGAGTAATTCTCGGAGCTGTGTTGTAGCGTTTATTCAGTCTGTGTTTATTAACAATCAACTTGTCCTGACTACTCACTGAGCTTATAACATTGGCAAGTAGGTAGTTCCAATCTAGTTTTGACTTGGATGGTTTCAGTTTTAGATATGCATTTAATCTTTCGTATCCTTTTAGTTTTTTCGCTTCTTCCTGTGCTTTCGATATTACCGTATCTGCAATTCGTTCGAGCGTTTCACTTAGAAAAGTTTCAGTATGGGTGCCTTCGTTCTGTATGAAGTCACCGTTGAGGATGTGTTTTTCATGTTCATGATAAACATCGTTTACGCTGTTGGTTTTAAGAGTTTCAAGAGTTTTTTGTATTGCTTCTTTATACCTTAAATAAAGCACTGCAGTCAATTCTTCTGCAGTGTAGTCTCCTGTAAGTAGCTTTGTTTTTCCAACAAAAATGGGTCTTTCGTAGTTTTTATCAAAGTTTTCTTCCAAAAAGTCTTCGGGGGATACAAGCAATACATCGAGGTTTCTGAATTCAACTATCTGTTCGTTGATTATGCTGTCAGTTGCAAGGTTGTATAGGTAAGTCATTATTGGTCCTTCGATTTTTAAAAGAAAGTCCGACTTTTGGTTTATTCGACTCCCGTTCACTATGACACTTTTCCCAAGCATAAATATATGACCCGAGATGATGTGCCAAAGTTCGTGTTTAACAATTGCACGCAATAAATACACAAGCTGGTCAGAATTCATATATGGGAATTTCTTTACTATGTTCTCCATATTTACATATATTTTGAATTTAAGGTCCTCTGAGAATCTGGCTGCAGCAATGCCGCATATCTTAGAGTCTTCGACTTCGACATAATTAAGTAAACCAGCATAAAGTAAGTCTTGGGGGTCTAAGAGAGTGTCTGGCTTGAAGAGTATTGCCTTAAGCAGTAAATCTCTGGGCTCGGCAGAAACAATCGAAGTTTTTAATCTATCTTTCTCTCCCACCCTATCACCCCACTTTTTTGAATCTGTTACCTAAGTATTTCTACGATTCTTGGATAAGCTTTCCTAAGGATTGCGAAACCTTTTGCATACCTTTCTGGGTTGTTTGCAATGTTTCTTAGCACCCCTGCCCATTCCTCATCGGTCAATGCATCGAGCGCTTCGTGAGGAACTTTGTCTATTATTCCATCACGTACCATGTTCAGTACTACCATTATTTTTTCCATAGGCTGGCTCTCTTTTATCTTTGCTACGTTGCAGTTTATAAAGTCTTCCGGTGAAAGAACATTCGATAAAAGTCTTCGTACAAATTCGGCGGCACCCTCCGGTCCTAGTATACCAGAGAGGACTTCAAGTTTTGTTTCGTAGGAAAATTCTTCAAGGTTTTCGATTACTCTCAACGCTCTTTCAAACGCCCTTGGGTTTGGAACTATACGTGGAAGTGGGATACTCTCTGTGAAAATGCCAAGATAGTCAAGCGTTTCAACCGCCGCAAGGATGTTTTTGATTTTGTAGCCCTTTTCTTGTAGATAGTCACCAAAATCCGAAGGAGAGTTTTGGACTGTAAGAATGATAAAGCGAGTGAGTAATGCTCTGTCATTCATTTCGCTTACAATGTAATCATCTGTTTCTGGATTTGCAGCTGCAACAATCGACAAATTATTTGGCAACACATGAGGTCCTATGCGTTTTTCCTGGACAAGTTGGAGCACCGCTTGTCTAACGTAAACTGGCGCTCTGTTAAGTTCATCTAAGAAAAGAATGGCTCCTTCATCTTGCTCGCCTGGCAACCAAGATGGTCTAAGAAATTCGGTTTTGCCGTTGATAGAAACAGGTAAGCCCATCATATCGCCCGGTTCGAGTTGAGAAAGTATCACAGTCTTCACTTCACGCTCTAACTCCTGACCGATTTGATAAACTAACTGTGTTTTTCCAACACCAGCGTGTCCAACAAGGAGAACAGGTTCATTCATCTCGATGAGTTTCTTAAGAACCTTCTTAAGTTCACTAATCCTCACCCTCTCAACCTCCTTTCAAATGTCAGCAAAAACCCAATAAAAGCTAACCTATCATCATGCACCAATATCTTTACATCAGATATTTCACATATTGTTCGAAAATAGCATTTTGAAAGGGGGTTAAAATCTCAAAGGCAAAAGTAAAAGGATTTCATCGCTGGCTCCATCGATTGTCGATATTGTGGAAAGTCAATCATCTATCGATGAGAATGAGGCAATTTGGAAGGTTAAAGAAAGGGATAAGAAGGGATTAAGAAAGCTGCAGAAACTATTCCGTTAGATGTTAAAAATATGCTGAACCATATAAAACGTTTTTATAAGAATTATTTGTTCATCAAACCACACCGCAAGGAGTGGGAGCAATCAAAACCTTGCGGTGTGGAAAAGGCTGGGGCTTGTGAAGATGGAGGAGAAGTCTCAGGCGAAATTCACAGAACTATTGCTTTCTTTCCATCTTTTGTATTCTTCGATTTCTTTATTAAACTTTTTCAGAACGAATTCTAAAACGCCTATATCATCTATGTAACCAAGAAACGGTATCACGTCTGGAATTAAGTCAACCGGTGTTAGAAAATAAATCAGAGCAAACGTAACAGCAACGATGGTATCCCAAGGCACTTTCTTGTAATTTCCTTTGGCATAGTCTTTAATCATGGATGCGAGTGTTTTGATGTTTAAAATTAAATCCAAACCGAGCTTGGCAAGGCTTGCTTTTCGAATTATACGGTTATATTTGTTTGCAACATCGTGAACATCATCTTTTGTTATTTTTTTAGAGCCGTTCAACACTACTTTCTTGTAATCGTTCTTCATATACTCTCACCTCACCCTTGTTCCCTATAATTATTTCTTTTTTAAAAACTCAACGTACTGGTCTATCACGTTTGCAATAGAAGCGAGCAACATTGTTAAGACCGTAAAGTCATCAGCTTGTCCAGCGATTGGTATAAGGTCAGGAATTGCATCTATGGGTGAAAGTATATAGATGAGAACAGCGATTATTGCCGCTATTATAACCGGACTAACCTTGAACTCTCCAGAGAATGTATCTTTTACTATACCAAACAAAAGTGTGAGTTTGTGTAGTATATCTATACTCCAACCCCATCTTCTTACTTTTGATTTGATTTTTTCTTCATTTCTCAGCACTTCTTTTGCATCTTCTTCGGAATATTCCCTTCCGCTAAAGTCTACATATTCGCTTTCTTTCATGCGTCTGATAACATCGTATTCTGCGCGCAGGTCAGGATTGCTCAAAACCTCGTATGCTTCTTGTATTTCTTTGAACCTTTCTTCTGCTTCCCTTTTCTTTTCCCCTGCGAACCTGTCCGGATGCCATTGTTTTATGAGCCTTTTGTAAGCCTCTTTTATTTCCTCCATAGTTGCATTTTCAGACACACCTAAAATCTTGTAGTAATCTTTCATTCTCATACGAACACCTCCTATCATATATATACGTTCATATATACATTTTCTGACCTTATATCATCCAACGACGCATTCGTCGAGAATTTTTGTAAATTGCCTTTCTTAAAAACCATTTAATCAAATACCTTAGGATTCTATTGAACTCTCTCAAAAAATTACTTGTGTAAATCGTCGCCACCTTCTTTCTGTTTTTCTCTATTTAAGTTTGTCGCGTAATTGTTTATTCAGCATTTCAGCAACCCCATCTTTCATCTTCAAGTGGTTCGTTATATTCATCCTTTCTCGGTATGTGTCCTAACTTTATTGCAAGAAATTCTACGTGCTTAGCCAACGTTTCATCGCTCATCATGGAAGAAAAGACACCAACTTGACGCTTTCCAATATTTTTGTTTTCGTTCTTAGATGAATCTCCAGCAAGATTTACCTCTTTCGCCTTCTTTTTAGAACCCCACATGTATACATATGCAATATACAAATTCTTGTCGTTTGCATCTCTTGCAATAACAAACCTACATCTCTCTTTGTTCCCTAATGCTTTTTTCACTCTCAAAAGTATTGGTAAACTCTCCATCACGTTTCTACCTCTCCAAATTTCAAGCATATATTTCCCCCTAATCTGAAAGCTAATAGCTTCAGAATTTTGCACCTTCTAATTAATAAAACATATAAGACATCAAAATCTGACAAAAAATTTCGAGACTGATTACTTTGTTTTTTTCACACCAAAGTCATTCGAGCGTATATCCTGTCTTACTTAACGAACCTTCTTTCTGTTTTTAGAAGTCTCTGGAAAGCCTTCGAATCTTAATTGTCCTTCAGATTTGATTTGTTTGTCGTTGGCATTTTGCTGTCTACCAGCAATTATTTGTTTGTAATTTTCCACGCTCTCCAGTGCTTTTTCCAGAAGTCCTCTTCTGTATAGTGAAACATACAGTGCGGCAGCTTTAGCCTGGCAGTTAATTGATTTTTTTGGATTGAATTCGATGTCTGTGAATGCATCGTATTCAGTAATTTTTTTCCTTAGCCTTTTGTTTTGGTAAACAGCGTTTATGTATATCCAATCGTAAAATAACGTTTTAGGTTCAAGTGGCCATTCAATTCCAAGAAATCTAAAGCCTATTAGTTTCTTGCCTTCTTTCAGCCTTGGGTCTTTCTTTGCTTCAGATGGGCTTTTTTCAAGTAAGTCTAAGTATTGAACACCTTCTGGTATACCTTCTGCTTCAAAGACCTTGCTTGACTGGAATATGTTCTCAACGGGAATTTCTTTTTTCAATTCTGGATGATAGAATTTCAGTCTAAAGGCACTTAGCTCTACTCCAAGTTTTGTATTTGATTTTGTGGAAATCTCCAGCACTCGAGTTTTATTGTGAGCTAATCCGTAGGTTTTTAAATAATTTTCGTGCAAAGACTGTATTGACTTTTGCTTTTGGGATTTTGCAAACCCTGGGAACCATTCAAATTCAATTTCCACTTCGTCGACAAATTTCTGACTGTTTTTATCATCGCTTACCACAAAAACTATTCTTTTTGCCATATAAAATCCCCCTAAATAACTGATTTATGTTCCCAAACACCGAATCAGTGCAATTATATCAGTTCAGTCTTCAGCAGTTACTATGAACTTGCATCCCATTCGATTTTGACCAATACCAGTAATCAAATCTGGGTCCAAAGTAATCGTTCTCCAAACCTTGATAGTTCAAGAAATCTTGATTAATCAAAACTTTCTGAGTCAAACCAGTTAAATCAGTATTTAGAATGGGCCAACAGTCTTCAAGTACAATAAATTCTATATACTTTTGCTCAATCCTGTCAAAAACAAGAACTTCAGCTTGTGGGTCTGTAGTATATCTGTCTGGTAATCCCAATAAGTCTCTGATACCATGCTCGTTATCAAACATCTTAAAGAAAGCATTCAAGGTTTTCCTTTGCTCAATAGGGATTCTTGAAATTTCTTTACAGGAAGCGTTTTTCCAGTTAAATGCGCAATCCTTTTCCCAAAGGATGTCAGGTTTCAACAATAGAACTGCCCATTCTCTTTCGTGATACTTTTGTCTCACTGAGTAAAACATCAAGTAATTTGGAAAAGATATTGACAAACATACCGCATTAGAGTATCCATCAATCCTTTGAGGGTCAGTAGAAATGTAAGGGATACTTCTTTTTTGCAGCTCTGTGATTGGTAGAAGTCCATGTCTTAATATCGAATTTAAGTTGTTAAGCGGTGTAAAGTGAACGAGATATGATATTCCTCGTTTTCTAATTTCTTGTTTTAGGAGATTTTTCTCCTGTTGATTAAGCATCCATTTCTCACCTCACATTAAATGAGTTTTCAACACGTTTCAGGGTGCTCGTGAGAACCATCCGATGGTATTTCGCTATCGTGTTCGGGAGTTTCGGGCAGTTTTCCACCTGAGAGTAAGTAGTTAGATAATATTTCAGCAAGAACTGTTTTGAAATGCATATACTGGTGAAGAACCTTTTCTGCCTCTGTAAATACTCCGTTGTCCTCTTGCTTTCTACCAGCCATAATATCGGCAATTTCATACTGTACCGTCGTTGCAACGAGCCCCCATCCCAGGAAGATATCCATCATACGCCTTACCAATTCTTTACCAAGATTCTTTTCCAAATCCTCTCTCAGGCTGGTCATATATTCCACGAACTTGTTTATTTCTTGGAATTTTTCGTACGCTTGGAACAAAACCCTAAAATCCATACGCTCACCCTCCTCCTTTATTCAACCACCGTCTTGCCAATTGCAGTCACCCAATACCAACAGTGCGCCATATTTCCTCAGCTTTTCTCCACAAAAAATACGTGCTGTCAACAATGAATTTGTCGGATGCTTTTTGGCTGATTGAAGATAAGTAAAGAGGGTAGATACAGGAACTGAACAAATCTTCTAACTTTTCGACAACTACGTATTTGATGTATTCCGGCTCTAAGTCTTCAATAACCATCACTTCAGCTTGATAATCGGTTGGGTATTCTGGTGACAACCCCATTTGCCTACGTTTTTCTAAATTTCCAAACATTCTCTTGAATGCTTCTGGTGTCATTTTCTCATCACGTTTTAAACAACTCACCTGTCTATTTGCTGCGTTTGTCCATGTGAAAATACAACTTTTTTCCCAAAGCACCTTAGCATCAATGAGTAAAACAACGTAAGTCCTATTTGGATTGTTTTTTCTAAATTTCCAAAACAACTTGTAGTTAGGAAACGACACAGACAAGCAAATAGCATCGTCAACCCCATCCATCCTGCGAGGGTCATTAAATTCATACCTGATTCCAAGGTTTCTCAGTTTACGAACAGACAGAAGACCATATTTTAGAATAGATTGTAGATTCTCCTCAGGAGTGAAGTGAACCAGATATTTGATACCCCTACTTTTTGCTTCTTTCATAATTTCCATCTTCAGGGTGTAATTATCCATGAGACCACCTCCAGGAGAATGGAATTTTATTTTCCATAAATAAAACGTTCCAGAGGCAGTAATCTGACAGGGGAAAATGAAGGGGGTTCTATTCGAATATCAGAAAACCATTTATTCAACAAGAAGAAAAAATAGAAGATGAAGCCAAAGATTTGCTGAATATTTTGAGGACAAGAAGTAGAAAGCAGTGAAGTGCACGGAATGGAAGGAGGGACTATAAACAGATTCGAAAAAGCTTTGGACATTTGAGGTTCCTAAGTAGGTGGGTCTGTCAGTTCAAGTCAAAAATCCCCATATATTTTCGACCAAACTGACAAAACTTTTATTAAAAACGCCAAACATTTCAGTTACAGATACCAAAACACAGTAGCTATCGAAGGCTTTAGTTTTGTAAATCATTAAGAAACCCCATGCTGCCGACTGCTGAGCTATGTCGAAATTATATTTTCAGTGCTCAGTATACTAACACTCGGCAGCATGAGGAGAATGAAGGGAACGAATTTTAGTTTCACTCTGTCAAATATGAACGATTCAATCACAACTAATTTTGTCTCATATATTAAAACGACAAATTCAGGAAAATCTGACAAAGTATTTTAGATTTTTCATGTGTCAAAATAACTTGCATCCACTCAATCTCTATGAGCTTTTTGTTGTGTTTATACCACCAACTAAACAGCCTTCTTATTATTTAAAGATACCATAACCTATCGCTGTTTTCGCACCTATTCCGTAATTGAGAAGCGTTTCTATCATAAGGGCTTTGGCAACTTTGACAAGTCTTGCATCTCTGCTGGCTAAAATAAACCAGAATTTTGTCTTCTCAACTGTAAGGAATTTTATAGGATTAGGCTCTTGCCAATCTGCTGGTGCCTTCTGTTCTGTGTAGTAATCCGGATAATGTGGATTCATTATGTCCAATGCAAGTTTTATTTCGCTACTAGGATACGCATCAAAAAATATCACTTTTCCTTCTCTTTGTTGCGTTCCAAAAAGCTCTGAAACTTCCTCCAACGTAACCGAATAACTTTCGGTATATTGTTCATTGTCTTCTGTCCTGAGGGTAACATTAATTTTTAAGTCTCTAATATCTTTATACTTATCTTCCGAAGAGTCGGATGGTTTTGGCAATCCTTCCTCTATAGCCCTGCTAATTTTGAGTAACTTCTCCTCAAAACTTTCGTTTGTACTTTCAAAAACCTCGGCAAACTTCATGACTGTCCAATGTCTTGTCACACCCTTTATAGCGCTTCCTGGGATGTATGGAACTCCGCATGTATGGTGCAAAATCATAGACGTTTCCTGCGGATGAACACCACCAAGTCCCAAAACCAATCGCCAAAAAACTCGCAGACTCTTCGTTTCTACCTGATATCCTGAACTTTTTAGTTCTTCGATTAACTTGTATCTTCGACTATTTGTCGCATCCAGAAAGTCTTTGTCCCATTTAAACCGTGCAATATCTTCATTTATTCGAATGGACAATTGAGATCCTCTGAATATCAGTTTTGGAGTATTGAAAAGATAAATGAAATTAAATTCCGAAAACTTATTATCGCTCAGCTCATAATTGTTATTACCAAGGTAAGTAGCTAACACTTCGTAAAAGTGCTTATTTGGTAACGCGAATTTCGGAGGGGGAATTTTAATGGGAGTATTGTCGTTACTCATATCAATCTTCTCCTCCTTCAATTAAACCTTCTGCAAATCTACGTAGCCAATTGAAAAATGCTAAAACTTCGTTTGTCAGTTGCCTGTAGGTCTGTGGATCACAATTTACGACAAATTCCACCAGAGCTTCAGCTTCATCTTCTTTCTTTGGGATGCTAAACTTCACAGCAGTAGCATCACTATTAAGATAATCAAAAATCTGCTTAGCAATAAGGTCATATGCATTTAGTGGTTTCTCCTGACTTGATTGTCCACCTTTCCTCTTAGACAATATAAATGCTAAAGTATGTCCAAGCCCGTTCGAAAGAATCATTGCTGGAATGCGCTTTACATAAGATTTGTAGTTCTTGTCCTTATACCATTTACCATTAATTTCAAATGCTTGCGACACTATAGCTTTGCCTTCCAAAGCACAATCGTACGCAAATTTTGCTCTACCACTTTCAAGCTTTTGTATAGCGGTTTCTGGCATATACATGCGCCTCCTATTTCATAAAGCGTAGTCTTACAAAACCCTTACCTATCGTTTGATTACCACCAATTTGAATAACCCCTGGTACCGCCTGGACAAAAAAGCTCATAACATTTTGCGCTTCTTCATCTATGGAAATACCTTTCAGCTTTAATTTTTCTTTTGTTTCCTCATCTACCATCAATTCAGAAGCCATTACTAAAGAATACATAATTGTGTCCTGAGGCAAGTATTCTTCTGTCCAGAGCGCACCTTTTTGAACGGTTCCTGTAACATCATCAATCTTGACGCGTGTAATAACCTCCGTTGAAGTTGAGCAAAAGTCTTTAAAATCATCATTTGAAAGTATAACAAGGTCTTTTTTCAACTTCTCTTTCAAGTATGCGTAAGCTACATCGCTTCCAAATATGCTTTCTGCTAGGAATTGTGCCACTTTTCCTGTATCTTTATTCTCGCTTACTTCAAATGTGTATTCTTCGACTACTACTACTCGCATTAGTTCGTTGTTATCATTTTTCTTTATCACAACGTTTGAATTTTCTGGAATAGTATTCACCAATTTCTCAAAGTCAATATTCAAGAAATCATTTAACAAGTTGTTTTGTTCATCCGAACTATCTATACTATTGACCATTTGAAATTCCTTTCTAAATTTCTCAAGTACCATTGGACACGTAATCCATGCAAAAACTCCTCTTAAAGACCTTACTGGAAACAGTAAGGTTCTTGCATCAGTGAGTGCTATCGCGCTTGCGTGAGCATCATCGCTATCTTCAGGACCAAGAACCAACGAAAGGTAATCTTGTCCACATTCGTTGTCTAACGGTCTAAATCTTTCATTTTTCAACTCAACTTCCTTATTTGCACGTCTTACAGCTTCCTTTATGGCTCCTTTTAGGCTTGAAGATTCAATCTTTGGAAAATTTGTGTGTTTCTCTCTTTGTATCGGAAGATCTACAACACCGGAAATAGAATCCCCAGCCCCCGCATGTAGTGGCGTTTCTGTTACTATAAACATAACCTTCCCTACTCGATACATTCAAGTTCACCCCCGTTTATTAGACAAAGCTTGTATTTCGTAGTATCATTAACCTTTTTTGCGTTTTCATGGAAATACTCTACATACTCATTACCACTATTGTGAGCTTTGACATCAAATAAACCAACGTAAAGAATAGGCTTCTTATCGGGTTGCTCAACTTTGTAAAGTATTCTTATATTGTTACTGACATTTTTGAAGACTCTGAAACCTTCAGGAAGTTTCTTATCACCACCGTCTATTTGGTGATTGCATGTCTCAGTTGAACCGTTGGCCAGACAGTTATTGATTATCCGTCGAACACTTTCGATGACGTTTCCTCTTTGTGTCTTTTCTAAATCCTGATATTCTTTCCATGCTATTTCAGAAAGGTAGACATATGGATAATTGCTTTTAAAACGCTCCCACAAAATCTCCCCAAAAAGGTTAAGTTTGAAATATTCATCGTCGCCTAAATCATCTTCATCGGCTGAGTATTCTAGAAGGTTACTAATAGAACTTATATCCTCATTGTAGTCTTTTAAACTAAGGATACCTTTTTTATCCATATCAACAAATAACTTTAGGTATTTCCTAAATACATCGTAATCAACCTTTAGTGGTAGCGGTGGTATCTTCAAAAGCACATCAGAATCTTCAAAGATGTAGTAAGTTTCACAGTTGAAAACCTGACCTAATATAGTGAGATAAGATATAGCGGCTTTGTATCCACTCGTGATATTAATCACTAAATTTTCCCAATAACCTTCATATACTTCGCCATTTTCCTCATAAGCTGAAGCGTATCCTGCTAGTATCTTGAAAACTTCCCTCAACCCCTCCTTAAAATCCACCCAATTACTGACTCTGAAACGTCTAACTGTTTCTCGTCGAATATCTGAAACGACTTTGAGGTCCCGCTGTATTACCAAGTTTTCTACGTAGTTCCCTACTATTTCACCAAGTAGTGTGTCAGATTGTAATAGGATAATATCGAATGATTCTACTCCCCGATTTTGAAGCTCAGTTATTATCCTTTCAATACTTTTTAACTCAGCACATATCTCGCTTAACTTTAATGCCTTTCCTCGTTTTGAAACCTCTTCGATGAACTTTTCAAGAGCTTTTTCAATTCTCATAACTTCATGACTGTATAAGTCGCGTAGACTTTGGTGCGACAACTTTGTTGGTTTCGTGTCTTCTTCTCTAAGTTTCTCAATATCCCACTTAAGATCTTCATCGTCATCGTGAAATTCCAATAATTTGTCAAGCAAGGATGTTCCTACGAAAGTAACAATCTTTTTGTGACCTGAATATCTTTTGTACATCACTTAACCCTCCCCACAAATGATAGCCCCCAACCTTGTTCTTTATACTTATCTGAGATATTCTTAAAATGGAATGTATCAACTATTCTCTGTACATCTACATCGTTTATCACTTCAAAGTAGTAGACACTACCCTCCGGCACCACTCTATACATTTCCTTTGGCTGTTTTTTAGCAATATCCCACCCCCCAATTGTGCGGAACTTTCCTATAACAGCACCAAGGAGCTTTAATTCAATCCCGTTATATGTTCCTGTTAAGCTAATATCATCTATCCATTCTGGAATCCAACCTTTTGAAAAGATTGCAGGCGTTGCTAAGTAGATTTTGAATACTTTATCTTTAGCATCAAGCTCAAACCTTTGTATATTATCTAACTCATGGAAGTCTGTAAGTTTTCTTATCGTTGCAAACTTGCTCTCACCACCAAGTTTTAAGAACCCATGGTCAGGAGTTTCTTTCTCTATACCTTCAATGCCAATCAGGAGTTTATACCCTTCTTTCAGACGTATCATCGGAATCCGGTAGAGAAAACCTTCCTCCGACGCTTTTGTTTTAGGATCCCTTTTGATACCTGTCTTTGTTTCCGTGATATAAATCTCATTAGGCCGTTTGAATCTGTGACTAATATCTTCACCATTTAGATATCTGTAAAAGTTGATTAATTCTAAGAATCCTTCGACCTCTTCTGCATCTTCTTCTTTGTTGTTAATTAGCAGACAATCTGTTACAGAGTTACTTAGAGCTATGGGGTTATTTTTCAACAGACCAAGTTTGAATGTTTTGTCAGATGTTTTTAGCAGATCTTTTGGTGCGGGGAAGTAAATATATGAATTATTGGCTCCATCTTGCATGATTAAAGGACCAAGAATTCTCAAGTTTCCTGGGGAATCTACTGTTCCAAGCCACTCGTGCATTTTTCCTCTCTTAAAAGCATCTAAACCTCCAAACAATTCTATAAGCCATGTTCTAAATGCCCCAAAAATAGTTGACGGATAAGGTGGAAAGACCTGGAGTGCCCAGCTTTCCACACCCATGGTGAACGGCCTGGCATCTCTAAAAAACAGAGTATCAAATGGTTCGATACTGAAGAACATTTCTAATCACCTCTATTCATAAAGCTAACAATCTCAAGAAGATCAGCAAACCTTTGGAGCTTATTCTCTTTTGGTAATCCTACTCCACCATATAACCAAATTAACATTCTAACAATGCGTTCAACAAAGTTTTTTCGTTCCTCGCTTGATTCTTTAACTGAGCTGTTGTAAGCACGTTCTACGAGACGTTTGATTTCTACCTCTACGATTCTATCGGCTAGTTTTCTAGCTTGTATTCTCTCAAATTCTTTTCTTAAAGTGTTTACAAATCGATTGGAGATGTACCTGGGTTCGTCATTGTCCATAGCTCTTTGAAGTTCTTTCAAAATTCTAGTCGTAAGAATTGAGTCTTCCGAATCATTTTTATAGATAGTGTCTACTAACCAGTTACACACTGCTGTTCTTTCACGACCACTCCCGGTTAGCAACGTAATTGCGAACCTATTACGGCCGGATTCTTTTGCCAAGTTGTTGGCTTTGAAAACTTTATCAACCACTATCTTGAGAGGCTCCCTGTAGTGCGCTATAACCACTCCAACAGAACATGTTGCTGTCAGTCCCATAGTAAGGTGATACATCCCATCTTTTAGAACAAAACCCGAGTTATTGCTGTAACTTGGAACAATAATTCCGTTATCATCAAACTCTATTTGCCCAGAAAATGCCCATCTTAATTTTTCAATCACATCGAATAAATCCCTTAAATTCACAAATGCAAGAACATCATCACCGCCAGCATAGACAAGTTTCCCAAGATGTTCTTCCTCAACTATTTTCCTGACAAATTCAATAGTGTAATTTCTCAATGCAACCGATATAGCCGAATGTGTTGCAGGTGTGAGTATTTTATTACCCATTAGCTCCTTAACTTTTCCTCTAAATTCTTCAGGTAGGTTTTGCCAAACACTTTGGGCATACCCATGCTCAACAGATGGTAACTTCTCTCCAGCAAGCCATTTACCCATCTCATCGCCGTCAAGATAGATCAAAGCGTAATACTTATTCGGACTCCTGCCTAAGGCTTTGTAAATCTCATTTAGTTTTTCTCTAAGCTTTCCTAAATTCCCAGCAATTTGTTCCTCGCCTACACCATCTATTTCAAATGCTTCTTTAATTCTGTCGAATGTTAAGTTTTCGATATATAGCCATGTTCCTTCAAGGTTTTCGGCTTGCTTTCCAACGGAGTTTTTCAATTTTGGCAAGGTTTTGATTGATAGTTCCTCATTACTGCACTCAACTACGGCCTTAAATAGTTCAACGTATTCATCATACAATTTCTTTGTTTCTTCTTTTGTCAATAGCATTTCCTTAAAATCGGCAACAGCAATTTCAGATGTTGGTGGAAAAGTAAAATCTTTGAAGACCTTATTGAAGATTTCGTCATTACGAAGGGCACTTAGATAAACATGGAACGTCCTTTTTAAAAAGCAAACAGCACACAGACCTTCCCTCTTCCTGATAACTTGATAACTAAACTTTCTCCTATTAAGTTTTGTATAACTCCCACTCTTACCGCCACGATAGAAAAAGTCTAAATTGTTTTTTACAAATACCGGTTCCCCATCAGGTTTGCGGAAAAATAAAGCGTTTCGCTCTCCACATATCGAGCATTTTCTCCCGGTTTCTTCGAACTGTTCAAACCTTCGAACGTTTTTAGTTCCCCTCAGAACCTTTTCCAAAGTTGTATAGAGAGGCTGGTAATAAAGCTCGACATCTGCTATATTAAAGTACTGATTGTTATTTTTTGCAAATTCGGTAAACTCACCCCATTTCTTTAGGTAATCTTCCGAAAAGAAATCTTTAAGCTCTTCTAAACTCACGTTTTGTTTTATGCCCCCACTTGAATCTTGGACGGTAAGCTTAACAGCAGCCCAATAAATTTCTGGAAAGTTTTTGAATTGGTCCTCAAAAATTTGTCTTAGCTCCTCATCGTCAAGCTCAAAATGTTCAAACAATTCATCAATTACATTTAATAATTCCACTCTAACTTTTTCTTCAATTCTCTTCGCCAAGTGTTTTATTTCATTATCGTCACACGTTCCAATTATAGCTACAAACCTATTTGGAATCGTGGGAAGAGCAACGGCCTGTGGCTCGAAGTTGTCAACAGTAATTTCTTTCTCGGAGATAAGATACCAATCCATCAAAGGTTGTTTATACATATCTGGATAAATCACGCTTGTCGGACCATATTGCTCGATAACCTCTTTCATTGCAACAAAAGTGAGATATGAAAGAATGAAACTTCCCAGATAAAAATCCTGAGTCTTTCGCGCCTGTGAGATGAAAGACTGTACAGGACCAATTGTGAATAGGAATAGAGAACTATTGTAAAGTTTCTCGTCAGAATAAAGTGCGGAAGAAACCTTTAGATGCTCCCAGATTGAAACATCAGGAAACTTTGCACTAGCAGGCATTACGAAAAGATATGGTGCTAGTTTCTCTTCTTTGAGATTCGCAGCCAGTCTATCCGTGAGGTTTCTCCAGATGTAGAAAGCCTTCTTTTCGCTGTTAGACATAGGTGGGAGCGACTCTAAAACTGCGGAAAGGGCTCTTTTAATCTTTTCTGCCAAATTATCTGTTCCTTCCCAGTCTACTTTCAAAAATCCTTCGCTTAACGGATGTTTAATTTCTTGAATATTCTCAAAAGGTTCTTCAGGAATTTTTGAACTTTTTTTCAGAAAGGAATCGTACCACTTTAATTTTTCTTCCATATCCCCGTCTCCCCTCATTTAATAGTTCCCAATGATGGCTTGAAACTTTTACAAATCATTAGAAGTTATCGAAACAACACCACCTTGTTTCTCTAAATCATCAAAGAAGTCGTCAAGTAACGTTCGAGCACCAAATTTGAAGGCTTTATTGCCAACTTGATCTGTACTTTCTCTTGGTTTTAATTTTACCTTGAATATCTTTTCAGGGAGCTTTGAGTCAAGTCTTATGAATACTGGAAAGTACGTGTCATCATGTGCTTTTATAACTTTTATGATAAGTGGAGAAGCCATTCTATCAGAGTAAGTATGCACTATTTTGACTTTACTTGATCTGTGAACTATCGGCATACCAAAAACAGCCACATCAAAGATTTTTGCCTTGTGCTTATCTCTAAATACTCTGTAGAATTCACCAGCTTTATTTAAAGCATCAATCCATGACCTTTCCTGAGGGAAGATTATAATTTTTGAGACTCCTCTGAAATTCAAACAAGAATAAGGCGCTCTGGATTGTCTTGACCCTTGTTCTGAGTTTACTATTTGAAAAATGCTTCTTAAGTTATTGGTTAAAAATTCTTTCAACTTAACATTATCATTAGCCCCATTTAAAATAAAATTCAGTCCACAGGTTTCGCCTTCAACCTCTGTGACTTCAAGGTTTCCTCCACCTCTTCTGGAACGTGCACCAAACCCTCCAAGATAAATAGATGCCCAAAGAGCAGCTACGGCGTTTTTAAATGCCCTCTCATCATACGATGAGACACTTATCTTAAACGTTTGCTCTGGCTTCAAAAACAAGTAATCTCGATATTCACTTTGGGTGTTTTGTTGTCCATTGTCAACATCTTTATTCACCTTAAACCTGATAACTGAGTACAACAAATAAGCAATTCCTGAATGCTTGCCTTTAAGAGAATCTTCTGTCCTGTCATAATACCAATTTAATTGATACTCACTCTTGACATTCTCTTTCGAAATGTCAAGTTCTTTTCCTGGATAAACTAGCAACGCAACGCTGGTTCTCCTAGCAGAACTATTTGTTTTACTAGTATTACTTGCTGAAATTCCCCCGAAAATCTTAAATTCTTCTTCTCTCAGTTTAGATATGTCGCTTTCGCATTTAAGTGCTCTCCACCAGAATCTTAACATTCCCTTAAACTCAGAAGGTCTTAATTCGGGTAACTCGCCAGGGAACGCACCATTCATAAACATCGGAGTTATAAGCCTGCACGTTAAAGTTAACTTTTTCACAGCACCGCCCCCATCTTTTATTTTGATAATGTTAACTAAAAGTATTGAAACTCACAAAAATCCGCATTATTCCTTAAACAAGGGACAACTCCCAACAACTCTTACCCAAAGCAGGTTCCCAAGCTGAATCCCCCAACTCCTTCTTGCCCAAAGTGTGGCTCTGCCAAACTATACAAAAACGGTCACGATAAATACGGCAATCAACAATTCCTTCGAAAAGTCTGCAATCATTCTTTCAGGTTTTCTCATTCTCATATGCACGCCAATAGCACCATTTCAGAATTAGCTACTTTCATCACTACAAGTTAACATTATCTACTCACTTCTAAAACTTGAGAAAATGAGACTCAGGCTGTATGTCAGTTGGGATTGTTTCCATCCTTCATAGTCACTTTTAAAACTGGGTGTTAGTAAAGGCAGTTGGGTAGAAACAAAATCAGATGAGTTTCCATCCCTCATAGTCACTTCTAAAACAACGTCCGGCGTTTCTGCAACTCAGGAAGCGCAACCCAAGGTTAAGTTTCCATCCCTCATAGTCACTTCTAAAACATGGTTCATGGATTTGTGTTTATGGTCTTCTACTTTGATACGGGTTTCCATCCCTCATAGTCACTTTTAAAACCAAACCGTCGGAACCAAAAAAGCTCGAAAAGATAGAGCATAAGTTTCCATCCCTCATAGTCACTTCTAAAACTGTATTTCCTCTTTCTTGTAACGTTCAATTCATTTCCTGTTTCCATCCCTCATAGTCACTTCTAAAACATGACATTCGAAATTAACGAGGTCAACGTTGAAATCATCAAAGTTTCCATCCCTCATAGTCACTTCTAAAACGGCGACCTTGTAGCAGTCTTTATTCCAGGGGTAAGATTAGGTTTCCATCCCTCATAGTCACTTCTAAAACGAAGATATATTAAGTTCCAGTGGACCTGATGGCGGAAAGGCCGTTTCCATCCCTCATAGTCACTTCTAAAACGAAAAGGGTCGGAGAATATGAGCAGGTGGAAGTCACGTTTCCATCCCTCATAGTCACTTCTAAAACCTTGATGCATTGCTCACTTCTGGAAAGTGGGCTGAAATAGTTTCCATCCCTCATAGTCACTTCTAAAACATGAATTAAAAATATACAAAGAATGGCGAGATTTAATCTCGGTTTCCATCCCTCATAGTCACTTCTAAAACAGAAAATCGGCTCAAGTGGGTGTATTGATTATACCTTCAGTGTTTCCATCCCTCATAGTCACTTCTAAAACCTCCCACATACAGGATGGATATTTGGAAGACCTTCCCATCGTTTCCATCCCTCATAGTCACTTCTAAAACGAAGGTATATTAAGTTTGAGTGGGCATGATGGCGAAAAGGCCAGTTTCCATCCCTCATAGTCACTTCTAAAACCAAGTCCCCGAGGTTCGTTGGGGGTTTCAAACGGATATTTAGGTTTCCATCCCTCATAGTCACTTCTAAAACAAGAGGCGGGGTTCCCCCCAAGCCCTCCGCCCCGGTTTCCATCCCTCATAGTCACTTCTAAAACAAACTGGGGCCACGAATACGGCTTCTTTTTCCTGGGCATTCTCGCCGTTTCCATCCCTCATAGTCACTTCTAAAACCCGTAAAACCCTCATAGATATTATACCACTATTTTTGTTAAATTTGACAGTTACATTTGTAAAAATTAAAAATCTCGTATTTATGCCTTTTTAAGTTAATCATAACCTGGAACTATCCCCCGAAAAAATGGCTAAATTTTGTGGTTTTACATAATCGTTACAATATGTGTTTTAGACAAGTATTATTAGTGCGGTTGTAGGAATTTTATTAATGATATATGAAGGTAAGTTTGGAATTTCTGGCATTTTTTGTTTGCTTTTATGATAATCAGTATTTGTAGTTGTATTGCAATGTTATGTATTATAGTACATGTTTTTTTCGAATATGCTTTATTTTAAAAGATTTTTGTAAATATGTTTTTCAGCATTTGAGAATAATTATGTTACTGTTATTTTCTCTCAGTTTAGGTAACAAAAAGATGTGATGTATATTAATATTGTAATAACAACTACACGCAAGGTGTAAATTTGTCAAGTGAGCTAAAGTAAAATGAAACTGAAGAAGAGCTCGGCAATTTACATTGCGTTTTTTTATATTCTGCAACACACCAACCGATATATTGCTGTTCGTTAATTAATATGCGCTTTATTTTGCGCAACACCTCGTGATTCTGGAACTGCCACAGATAACTTTAATGTTCATTGTTTATCCTCGGGTTTCATATTTTTCCCAAGGTAGTTTTCCAAATTCAAGGTGAGACCTTGCACCCAGGTTCCTTTAGATTTCCTCCTGCAAAGTACAGCATAGCTTTTGGCAACGGTTCACATTACAAAGCGGACTTTCTCCCTCAAACTGCTGTTTATTGTCAGGCATGCCAAATAAGTGGACGTTTAAAATTATCCTTAGTAGTTCCTTTTTAAATGTGGATGGTAGAATAAAAAAACCCAAGCCAGCATTGGGTGTAGAACACGCACTGGCTTGGGCATATAAGGAGTGGATTTTTAAAATGGGTTTTGGGATATTAATTTTCCGTTTGTGTTTCGAATCTGCCGTATCCGTAGTTTGTTTTAGCACCTATTCCATAGAGTTTTAGCATGTTTTTGAATTCAGTTTTTATTTTATTCTTTTCTTCCTCGGTAAAGTTGTTTTCTTTGTCTAGTAGTATTGTAAATCTGTAAGTCGATGCTCCTACGACGATGTATTGAACTGGAACAGGGTTATACCAATCGTTTGGTGGATTGTCTTGTTTCATATAATAAGGTTGGAAATGATTGTTTATCAAATCAATTTCAAGTCTGAAAAATCCCTGTGGGAGCGCATCGAGAAATATCACTAATCCTCGCTGGTTCTCTTTTGAGTTGTTCAAATCTGTTCCGAAGATTTTTTTGTAAAGTTCTTCTGTTATTGTTTTGTCTTCTTCCATTTTTTCTAAGAGGTAATGAGCAAAAGCACCTTTTATTGATGTTGCTGGTATGACTGGAATTCCGTAGTTTCTTGATAGGTGCATACCTACTTCTATTAATGACGGTAAGCCACTTCCAAGAAGTAGTTTGGTTTTTAGTTTGAATGTTCCGTCGATAAGTATGTGTTTTTTACCATAATTTTTTACTATGTTATTTCTGCGTTCATTAAGCGATTTTATTGCCTGGTTGATTGTGTCATCAATTTTCATGTTATGGACAATCTCTTTAATTATTTTATTTTTCTGGAAATCCCCGATTATATCTTGGCGAAACTTTTTGTAGATTATTTTATCCCAATACAAACTTTTGTTTTTCACTACTTCGGTATTGTTTTTCTCATGAGTTTGTTGAGTCATCCTCTTCACCTCCAAGGTAGATGTCGGCGTATCTTCTGAGCCATTTCACCCCCTCGAGTGCTGCATATTGTATTTTGAAGTATTTTGAGTTCTGCTCAGCAGTACCGTTGATAACTTTTTCAGAAAAGTTCTTTTCACCGGTTTGTATTTCTATAAGAGTATCAAGGTGTTTTATAAGTTCGTTATTTATTGGTTCATTACGAGCCTTAACCTTTAGAAAGAGTATCGTGCCGTACAGACCGTTCTGGATAATCATACTGCCTAAACCCTTGACTGTGCTGAGGTATTTGTCTTTCTTTTCTTTTGAGCCTATTTTGTCTATTTCCCTTACACATTCCACAGCTTTTTTGATTATTTCTGTCATTGTCCATTCACCACCTTTAATGCAACTAATCCTTTTCCAACTGTTTCTTTTCCACCAATGTTTATGACTGCGTTATCAACTTTTGTTCTCAGTTTGTCAAGTATATCTGAGTTGCCTGTCTCTTGTGTTTTTCTATTTGCATATAGTGTTTTTCTTGCAACAAAGTACATTACTGTGTCTTGTGGTAAGTATTCTTCGTACCAAAGCGCTCCAGTAGCAACTGTTCCTGTGTTTTTGTCAATTTTGATTCTTGGAATGATTTCTGTCATTGTTTCAACGATTGCGGAGAATATTTTGTCATTCACGAGGACTATGTCGGTTTTGAGTTTGTTTTTTATGTAATCAACTGTAGCTACATTTTTTGAAATAATTTCCGCAACTTCTTTTAATGTTTCATTCTTTACCGCTTTGAATTTGAAGTCTTCAAGCATTATTTCGTTCTGTTCTTCTACTTCTATAACGAAAGCTGTTTCATTGTCAATATTCAAATTTTGAATTTTTTCGATTAAGTCTGCTTTTCCAATTTCTCTAAGGAACCTTATTAATACAAGTGGTGATGTTACCCACACGAACAGTTTTTCAAGGTGTCTTACTGGGAAGAGTAAGATTTTCGCTTCGGAAAATGCGATTTGTCCTGGTGTTGATTCTTTGTTTTCGTCTGAAGCCGACGGGTCACTACCAAAAATGAGTTCTTCTGTTTCCTTTTTGAATTCTAAATTTGACCTGAGCGAACCTTTGATGCCTTGGATAATTGGAAAGCCCGTGGTTCTTTCTCTTTGGATTGGTAAGTCTACGATTCCAACATCCATGCCTTTTCCTGCATGAATTTGCGATTCAGCATACATAGTAACAACAAGTTTCTCCAAGTTTTTGTTTTCCATACTTCTCAACCTCCTATTTATTAAATATTGGCTTTGAATTTTTCATATGTTGTATAAATGAAACTTCCAAAACCAAAAAGGTTATGTTTACTTTTTTTGATTACGTCCGTTTCTGACGGTATATTTTCAAGATAATACACGGTACCTGGCGCGACTGCATGATAAATAGGTCTTGGACAACCAAAAGCATAATCCCAACCTGAAATAACCATCTTTTTTCCTGAAGCTATGGCAAGTATTTGAAAGTTTCCAAATTTGAGGTCAGAAGGTGCGATACCCCCATCGTATATGGCCGGGGTAATGAGCATTATCGCTATTTGCTCATGATTTGTGTTTTCAGGTTTGTCAAAAAGTGTTGTGGTTACTTTTTCTACACTTATTCTTGCCCACCTTTGTTTTGCTCCTAAGAATACTCCTTCTAGTTTTTCAAGTTCTTGAACTGTCTCTTTGCTATCAGTTATCATGAAGAATCCACCGTTTTTGAATCTGTAGACGTTCATCGTATAAAGCATTGATTCTCTGACTTTTTTGTAGTCTTTTTCTAACGCAATGCCAACTTTTGATTCAATAACAAAATTTTTTGGTGAACTCAGTTTGAAGCTTTGCCCCTGTTTGTATTTTTCGAGCTCTCTTAGTTCGATATATACTTCTTCTGCTGGCTCGATATTTATCATTTCCGGAATCCAAGCCAAGCCCTTCAATGTAAAATTTCCAACTTTTGTTTCAGCTTCAAAGTACTGCATTCTTTTGTACTGTTTCTCTTCGTTGTTCTGCTTGAGATATACATTCTTTGGTGCGGGGAAGTAATGTTTTTTCTGACCGTTTTCTTCGGAGTAAATAAACGGACCTATTAGTTTTATCTTCCCAGGGTTGTTCTCATCTCCAACAAGTTCTTGAAGTTGTTTTGGTATATTTGGTTTTTTATGATACTGTAGCTCAATACCATGGGCTTTTAGTATCGCACTACGTACTGCTCCGTAGAAGGGATGTGGTGATGGATACACTGTTTGTGCGTATCCTCCTGAACCAAACTGTTTGACTTCACGAAACGCTACCCATTCTTCAGGTTCGAAGTAAACAAAATAGTATTCTTTGCTCATTAATTACCACCTCGCTTATCTCCTCGTTTTGTAAACCTAACGGTGAGTATTAGGTCAAATGGATTGGATGGTTTTTCTAATACACTTGAAGTAGCGAACACTCTTTTCGCGTACTCTTTTAGTTCTTTTGTAAATCTTTTGAACTCTTCCGATTTTTTTGACTTGGCATCAGATTTTCTGAGTATATACTCAATAACCCGCTCAAGAAATTTTTCGTCTTCTTTAGCGAGTTCAAGATCACTTTCCAAGATTTTGTAAAATGAGCGATGTGATAGTTTGAATTGCTCTGATTTTTGATATAACTCATAAGATTTTTCGATAACATCCATGTCATCTATTTCCCATTTCGACCCAACCTCTTGGATTTGCCCTGACCTTCTAACTATTGCTATGCTAAACGCGTTTCTGCCAAGTTTTTCTTTTGCTCTTTGTTCTTGTCTTCGTGCAAGTTCTATTGCTACTCTAAGTGGTGATTTGTGATTTATTATCGATATTCCAGCACTCATCGTTGCAGTTGGTCCCATCATTGTTGTGTATGGGATATCATTTTTGTAAAGAATTCCGTTATCAAATTTGTACGTTGTGTTGTCTACTTTGAGTTCTACGTTTCCTACTCCAGAATACATTTTTCTTATTTTGTTTGCACACGGGAGTACTTTGTCTGCTGGCAAGATTGCAAGTACATCATCTCCACCTGCGTATATAAGCATTCCTTGGTATTCGTCTTCTACCACATATTGAACAAGTGAAGAGAAGATTCCAAGTGTTCTTGAGACGGCTTTCTGATATGAAGGAGTTAATATCGGTTTATCAAAGAAAAAGTTTCCGCCTGGGTCATTATTTCGAATTTCTTTCAGAGTCTGAACTGCTTTATCGTGTAGCATTTTGTCCATAATTGGTGCACTTTCGCCAGAGACCAACTTTCCCATTCTGTCTCCATCCATCATGAGAACAGCAATGTATCCGTTTTTGAGCTTTTGCTGAGTTTCCACAGCGTCCAATTCCAATTCTCCAGATACAACTTCTTCAGCTATTTCTTTGTTTACATCATTTTCTAATGCAATTTCAAGCACTGATTTAAACCCGACTCGCTCATCGAAAAGCTTTTTGCTTACTAATACATCCCTGAGGAATCTTTTGACCGTATTCACAGTTCCAAGGTAATCTACTTTTACTTCATTCCCAGCTGTATCTAAGACTTCTACACATGCCCTTACTCCAGCTCCAAAATCGTCTGGAATTCTCTGTGCTCCGATTTGTTCATCACTTTGGTACGGATAGAAATACCTAATAGTTTTTATGGCATTTAATCTCGATGTCAGCACTTTGAACACGTAACGATAAAAACTACCGGCATTTATTTTGTAACCACCTTTTGACTCGATAAACTCAATGAATGAAATGTAGCTTTCAAATTCGTTTATGAAGTTTTTGTCGGTAGTTACGTATTCTATGATATTCCTTACTCCACTTACACTATCAGGTAATGGAATCATTGTTGAGTTGATTATCGGAAATAGTTCGATTTGTTTTTTGTATTCTTCAATATTTTTGAGCCCTATTGATTTTTCGTTTGGGTTTTTCAATCTTTTTTCTAAGACATCAGTTGCTAATTCTTCCCAGGATTTTTTCACAACTTCCTCGCACATATTTATTACTTTTTTTGCTTCCCAAGCCGGAACTATTGCAAGGAATACGTTAGGTATGGAAGCTATTTTTTCGTCCATGAGCGGTTCAGTAAATAGCGTAACACCTAGTCTTTGCAGAGTTCTATAAACAAAAGCGTTTCCTCTTAAGTATGGATAGATGATATTGTCAAATCCGTAATTGATACCTATAAACTCAATTGCCTTATACGTTAAATAAGATAGTAAGTAGCTACCTGCCCATAAATCTACAGTTTTTCTTGCTTGAGCTATAAGTTCCTGGACTGGTCCTATTGCGAACATAACAAGAGCTGCATCGATTTGGTCACCTTTTTTGCATGATTGCAATGCTGCTGTTATTTCAAGGTGGTCAATGATTGAATGGTTCGGAACACGTGTGTCTGCAGGCATAAAACCAACAAAGTCTGTCAGATAACCAAGTTCCCACCAGAGTGCATGGTAAAATTTTTCATCATCGGTATTTTGCTCTCTTATCATTTTTATTTTGTTTTTTAGTTCTTCTGTGTGTTTTTTCTGTGAGTTTTCATCAGCTATCTTGGAATAAAGTTCTTGTTCTAAAACTGTAATTTTTTCTCCGCTTATTGGATGAATAAAGTATTTAAGTTCGTTCATACCTACTCTAATTTGTCTTCCATATAGTTCATTAGGTAATGGGATTCTGTCGAGTGAACTTCCAACTATGTCTTCTTGACCTCGAATGTTTGGAACACCTGCAATGCTACATAGCTCATTTGAAAGATTTTCATGTGATTTTATGTCAAACGCTTTGAAAACTGGGTCATGAAGTAAGGCTGCTGCTTTTTCTTTCCAATTAATTGCTGGCATTGTTGTCACCTCCTGATGAAGAGTACATTTTCTTGAAATCTTGGATAGCTTGAACAAGTTCGTTCCAGTCTGAAGTTACATAGGCACTTTCCTTGTCTATTAAAGTATTTTCACGTTTCTTTGCCGTGAATCTTAGTTTATAGTACTGGTCAGATAAGACTGCTGAGATGTTACTTTTTAAAAGGATTCCATAAACAATGTATTGGTTATTGTCATTTTTCAGTACAGTGAACCTTATCGAACTCTGTTTTCTACCCACGTTATTTCCAGAATCAGAATTATCGATGTAGGGTTCGAATTTTGCTGTTATTCCTGTTTCTGGGAAATAATATTGCAATGGCAAGCCAAGAAGTGCCGGTGGAATCTCTAAACGCTTGGTTTTCAACATTTTAGGCTTGAGCAGAACAGTTTTAAGTTCTTTTACACAATCAGAACCATCTTTTGTTCTTTTTCTCAGGTAATATTTCAATGCTTTGTACCATCCTACAGGTAGGCCTTGGCTATTTTTGGAAATATCGAAAAGCTTTACAAAAACATCAGGAATACTATTTGCTGTGATTTCTGTATTAACAACAACGAAAGCATCATCACACAGGTTTGGAAAATCCAGAAGTTCTTTCTTTGGTTCATCAAGGAGTATGAGTACATTCTGAAGAGGTGTATTATTTGCTATTTTTTTGTGTTTGACGAAATCTCTTAATGCTTGTTCAACTTCTGCTAAAGTTTCATCAATACGTTTCTCAAGATTCACATCTTTTGGTAGTTTTTTCACAAACACTATTTCTTCCCGCGGTCCGACAATTTCAAAACCACCAAAGCCATTGGTTGTTTTTGCACCAAAACCACCAAGTAAGCTTGTCAATTTTAGAAGGCTGAGTATAACTTTTTTTGTGAAGATGTCTTTAAATGTAAAGTTTAAGGTGAAGCTTTTGGATGGAACTAAATAGTATGAAGTAACAGGTTTATTCCTATCAATAATGCCGTACAATGCATAGTTTAATTTCGGTCCGCCTAAATCTCTTGAGATGTTTCGGCCGTAATTAAGTTGTTTCAAATCTGCCGTGTTATATTCCACCCAAACTCCAAATGGTGCTTTTTTCTTCTGGGAGCCGAATATTTCGTTTTCAAGTAGTTTCAGTCCAGCGTATTTTTCTTTTTCATACGTTTGGTAAAGTTCATATAGTTCTTTGTTTTCTTTTGGAGATTTCGGTTTATTAACCTCGTTGAGCTTGTAGATATCAATAATCCTTGGCGCTACTGCTCGAAACCAAAAATGTAGAACGCCTTTAACACTTTGCCCTGTAAGGTCGAATTCTCCAGTTTGTGGGTCTTTTCGTGAGATGATTGGAGTTACAACTCTACACTTTACCTCGGTGTAAATCATATATTCACCTCCTATTTAGGCTTTAAAAATACTAACTTTTTAACTTTAGCTCAGTTATCTGTTTCTTTTTTGCTTATCTTTCCATTTTTGGTATTCTTCGTACTCGTTTTTAAAAATCGCATAGACCAAATCAATTACTATTCCTGAGACAAAACCGCCAAGTGGTAATCCTAAAATGACTATTTGCCCGTCCAGTTCTTTGTCAGTATACAACAAAACAAAACTTGCAGCTTTAACAGCATTCTTGCTAATGTTTGTGTATCTTTTTTCGTGGTAATCTTTAACGAGGTTGTGGAATAATTCGAGTATCTCTAACCTGCCTGCACCCAGCATTTGCAGTGAATCGCCCTTTGGAAGGATTTTGCTCACTATGCTTGGCATTTCGGATATCAATGCAATATGATTGTCTGTGATACCATTAATTGCACTTTCCACAAAACCTACATTAACTACGCTTTCAATGTTTTGAGAAGTGTCCGCTCTTTCTGTTTTTTCTTTCCTATTCACTGCAATCCCTCCTCAATACTGATAGCTATCATGCGAACCAATTTTATTGTATCATTTTTTTGTAAAAACATTTACACTTTTTTGGAAAAAACTGCGGCGGGGGAACCGCCGCAAAACCGGAAGTTTGTAGGTAAATCTTAGAAGGAGAACGCAAAATCAATTATTGGAAGTATGTAGATTGTGTAGACTGAAAATGTAAAGCTGTTGTCGTTGTTGATATATTCTGTCCCGATTCCAATGTAAGGTACAAAGAGAGCGATTGTTCCCCACTGCCAGAAGTTGTTCCAAGAACCTGGTTTCATTGGATTATAGTAGTTTCTGCTAACGTATCCTAAAAAGACGAAACTAATTCCTTCGTAGCCAATTGTTTCGCCTTGTGTGTTAGAAACTGGTGATAGATACGATAACGTCGGAAAGGTTAGTCTGTCTGGAGCACTTTTTGAAACAATCACTGTCTCAAATTCAATTTCCATCTTTGCATATTTTTTGACGTTGTTGATTTCATAGGCTATCATTAACGTCCTTTTTCTAACATTTCCGGAAATTCCGGTCACAAACCAACCGCTTGACGAAGAATACGTGATATGGCTTTGTGGAACGGCTAAGAACGATGCTCTTTCACCTGGTGGAAGTATCGAAGGAACTTGTGGTTGGTCTGATACTATAAACCTTTGCCCTTCTTTGATGAGTCTTGCCGGTTTTCCGTTGTTATCTGTGAAAACAGATTCGTCCCAAATGATTTTTATAGGAATTTCTTGTTTGTTAACGAAGGTAATCTTTAAAACTTTTTGCGCCATTTGAATAAGGTTCGTGCTACCATAGTGCTGAAGTTCTACCAGTATTTGCAAGTCTTCGTTCTCGAAGGTTGCTATGTACTTATCTTCTGAAGTTACGGAACTTGAAACGTTTGTTGCGCTTTGTGCCAAAACAAGTGCTGAAAACAAACCGAATAGGAATACCGCTAAGATAATCTTCTTCTCCACCATGTTAAAAGTTCCACCTCCGCTTGATTTTGAAGTCTCTTACACCAACAGTGTTTGATACCAAAAACCGACTACTCAATTTCTAAACTTGCTTCTTATAGTTTCTATCGCCTCCTTTGCTCCTTCGAGAGGAAATTCGAAGTGAACTAGTCCATTACCATACCAGTTAAGTTCAAGTAAGAATTTTTTGTGCTGCATGATTTTGGAGATAGAATCGGAATAATCAGCAAAATGTAAGAAGTTTGAACCGACTTTTTGATAGAATGTGGTGTAATTTGGTTCCAACTCATCCCATTTAACTCTTGTAGTTATGATTAAATAACCGTTTCCAATGTTAAAGTCTTCAATATTTGGAATAGTGCTGAATCCAATGTAGATCCACTCATTTGTTCCATCGTTTCCAATACCTATCCAAGCTTCTGTGTCGTTGTAAGGGAAAGACATAGGTTTGAGTGATTTGACTTTCGGAGATATCGCATACCACGTCTCTTTTCCGGTCATTGGGTCTTTTTCACTTACAATCTTCCATTGACTTGAAGAAGTGTTACTTGGAGTTTGAACACACGACACCAATAACATAACTGTGAAAAATAATAACACCACAACAGCTAAAGTTTTTGACTTTATCACCGCAATCAACCTCCTTCAAACATGCAAATAGTTGAGAAACAAGCCAACCGCACAATAATCAGCCCGCAAGTTCTAAAAAAGTTTCCGTAAACTTCCCACCCCCTTCTATCACATATGAGGTATTCAACGTTTTCCAAGTAATATAACGTTTTGGAAGGGAGAATCTGACATATAAAAACAAAAAAAGCCTGGCAAAAGCCAGGCCAGTTTTGTGAGTATTTATACCATTTTTCAATCGTTCATTTCACTTTCAAATCGTTCCGTTGACTCTATTCTTTTTGCTTGCCCCAATCCCATAGTCACTTTGTAACCAACCCCTGAGTAAAAAGCGAATCGCGAAAGCACATTAGCAGCGACAAGAAGTTCACTGTCTGAAGGCACCCAGAATACAACTCTTCCAACAAAGCCTTGAAGATAAAACCCAGGAAAGTAAACTTTCTTCTGAACTACGTCTTGTTCAAGTATTTTAATTTCTTTAAACCTCTCAGCCAAACCTTCGTTGAGTTTTATTGAGCTGTACTTATTAAACTTCCGCAGCAAGCTGGTAAAAACCTTCTCAGGGTCAGGTGCCCTTAAGTGGAGGTCGCCTATTCGAAAAAGTGTGGGAGTAAAGAACTTCATCGTAATAATGTTTTCAGAGTTATCAAGGCTAAACAGCTCTTCTTCGGAGGTCACTCCAGACCACTTGTGGTTTTTATCTATTACAAACCCATCAAAAGCAAAAGAAACATCATCAATTCTCATCAGTTCAGAGGATAAATTTTGCTCAAAAACTCTGTTTGTAAATAATTCGAAAAGTCTGTCTTCAAGCAGAGTAACTCGAACCAGATACGTTTTTCCTTCTTTGACCTCAAGAGGCTTGCTAACGTTATGCCCAATAAACGAAGAAACGGTAAAAGACTTGTCTGAAATATTAGAATGTAACTCATTTGATAACTCAGCATCGGCTTCCTTTAATACTTTAAAAAACCATCCATGAATCTTTCTGCCTGCGTAAAAATTTATTGCTCCATCTTCTAGAGCTCTGAATTTTAAAATAGGACTGTAGAACATCCAAAATACCTCGCCTTTGTTAGACTTTTGAAATCATTTCGGTAATTCCAGAATGTTACCAACTATGTAAGGTTCTTTTTTCTGCTCATCGTAAGGTCTTTCGTCATATGCTATCACAGTTTTAATTTTCTTACCATACCTTACATTATCTCTAATTCTTTCAATCATGTAATTCAAAAGTGTGGTTCCACCAGTTAGGTTTATCACTAACTCTGTGGCATCTTTCAACTTTTCATTTGCTTGCTGAACAACTTTGTGGACCTCGTCCAAACCTTTGAACGGGTCGTTCACAAGTATAACATGATATTCGCCTTTGAATTCTGCTCTTTCAATAATCTCTGGCACAAGCTTTTCGCCTTGCTCGGATGTGACAATTACAAGTAAATCTCCAGGAACTGATTTCAGAACTGTATAAAGTGCGCCTGGTGTCGTTCCAAGCGGTGAAAGTATGGCTTTCAACTGTTTGCTTGGCGTGTAATTTGAAACTATTGATTCGAAATCCTTCTCAATCAAATTTTCAATCTCTCTCCGAATGTTTTGCGGGCTTGGCAATGAATCTTTGTTAAACCCAAAATGAGCTATGTGGTTTCGAGCCTGAGTTAAAGTATCGTTACTAACCAAAATAGCCTCACGTTCTTCTACATCGAACAACTTGTCAAATTTTCCCTCTTTGAAAAGCACAACATTTTTCAAATATTCCCTTGCCAGTCTGGTTGCCATACCTAAGTCGTTTGTTTCATAATAGAATTTAAGTAGCTCTCTTTCGGCATTTAATTCATTTTCGCTAAGCACTGGCTCATTTTTGACAGAATCTCCTGGTGCAAAAAACCTTTCATACCTATCAACAACTGCATCAAAAAGCAAATCAAACTGCGGAATGAATTCCCTGACGTCTTCACGAACAGCTGAACCTTCTTCCTTCAGTAAACCCAAGAACTTATTCAAAGACTTGTGAAGCATCCTTATCGAACCTAATCTGATAGCTTCAGATACAGACGTTATCGCATCAGCAAGAGACTTCAACTTTCTTGGTTTCTTGTGTGAAGGGTTATCTTGCTTGTAATATCTTGCATTCCAACTCTTAATTTTATCAGCCAAGATAGAAGCATACCCAAACTCTTTAAAAAGTCTGGTAGCATAGATCCAGTCAGCCAAATCAATCAAATCGGTTATGTCCATACATTCCGTCACGTTTGTAGTCCTATCATACTTACCATACAAAACCTTCATTTCAACCTTCTTCAACTCACGTAGGAACATATAAATAACAACTGCGGTCATGGTGATCGATCTAAAAGAATTGGTGACATCCAAAATAACCTCGTCGCCATCATCTATCAACTCTGCAGCTTTTCTTACAAAATCAGTTACACTTTCATCTTCTGAGATTCTAATCTTCTGAACATTGATACCCTTTTCTAAGCAAAAACCTTCAACATTGTACCTATCATATGTTTTCATAGCTTCCTCAGTCAAGAAAAACGCAGCTGAGACTTCCTTGTTTTCTTTCATCTTCAAAAATTCCAACAAAGCAAGGGGAAATAACTCTTGAGACGTTTCAAACTCACCAAACTTAACCGTAGCTTTTTGATATACACTTGTTCCCAAGAACGTAAGTAGCTTTACCATTTTCCATACCTCCACAGCTAGATTTATAAATCTTCTAACCTTCCATCCCTGAATCTTCCAACACAGCTACACTCAAAACCTTCTTATTAAACACCTCTGTTTTTTGAAAAATGCGCGGAAAGAAGCTTTTATCAAACCACAACCTGTGTATCTATATCCCTTATGCTACCTTCCAAAACGATACTCATTGCAAAACAAATAAAAGAAGCAATTTTGCTTGCTTCCCTTATAGCGACTTCTAAAACAGGAATTGGGGTTGAATAACCCCATCCTCGAAATGTTTTGTTCCATCCCTCATAGTCACTTCTAAAACACAAATGTCAACGGCAAACTATCGGAAGAGTTATGGTCTGTTTCCATCCCTCATAGTCACTTCTAAAACGAAGACTGCTTTTAGTTTATGTTTTGTTAAGCGGTCTATCGAGTGGTTTCCATCCCTCATAGTCACTTCTAAAACTTGTTCATAACCGGGAGCTAGACGGTGAATTGCTGGATTATCTTGGTTTCCATCCCTCATAGTCACTTCTAAAACTTCATGTAACAAACGGACCTACTGTTACATGGTTTGCGTTTCCATCCCTCATAGTCACTTCTAAAACATTACTCAATACCAATCGAACCGCAACCACAACAACGCTACTTGTTTCCATCCCTCATAGTCACTTCTAAAACAATTAAAAATAGACAGTGCAATTCTCAGAACTTTTTTAAACGTTTCCATCCCTCATAGTCACTTCTAAAACCTAAAGTTGCTAATCATCGACAGTGTTGTGCCTGCAATAGGTGGGTTTCCATCCCTCATAGTCACTTCTAAAACTGGTGATTAGCTTGGAAGGACTTTATGGACAGATGTTGGATATGTTTCCATCCCTCATAGTCACTTCTAAAACTGGTGATTAGCTTGGAAGG
>NZ_DBOLZL010000003.1:0-48832 GCF_059913585.1 Fervidobacterium sp. | reverse complement strand
GGTTAAAAACCCAACCAACTTATCATGGTTAAAGGCAGGCGACAGACTCCTAGAATGGCTTGAAAGCCAAGGCTGAATAAGTCGTCCTGCCCTGCCTACTTTTTGACTAAAATATTTATACCATATTTTTACGTAGGAGGTGAAAGTATGAGTAAGTACAGACTGATTTTTGTCTTACTAGGTTTAGCTATCTTTACAAGTTTTTTATTTGCTGGGCAGCTTGATAAGTTTTTTAACATTCAGAAGTTCAAAGGAGAATACAAAATAATTTCCTCTGAAACTTTGCAGAAGACTTCAGGATGGATTTCTGTGGAAGGTGTTGTATATAACCTCGGAACTTCCGCGCCAGCTAAAAAATTTGTCACGTTATCAGAGGTAGACCCAAAGCTTCTTTCAAATGATAAAATTGTTGGATTTCTTGGTGTTACGATTTCTGAACTTTCGAAGTACAATGGAAAAAACGCACCCGTAATGGTTGCTGTTAACGGGATAGTTTACAATCTTTCCGCTTCAAAATCATGGGCAGGAGGAACACATAAAAATCAGCACGTAGCTGGTCAGGATTTGACTTACGACATCTTAAAACTCTCACCACATGGCATTTCCAAAATAAAATCGTTCCCATCCTACGGTGTTCTTGTTTTCACCCCAGATGAGCTGATTAAATACGACGGAAAGCAACAAAAGAAAATCTATGTTTCTGTTTATGGTATCGTTTATGATGCTACTCAGTCCAGAAAATTTACAGGTGGTGAACATTATGGTCATGATATGGGAGTAGATCTCACGAGTGAAATACTCTCGCTTCAAGGACACGTTAATTTGCTCAGCAGGTTGTATCCTATTGGACTATATGTCTTCAACGACAAAACCATCTCAAGATTCAATGGAAAAGATGGTAAACCTTTTGTCATTGTTGATGATCTTGTGTATGATGTGTCCAAAAATGCACAAGGAATAAAAGCAGGAACGGTTTACAATGGTCAACCCCGCAAAGAGTGGTTGATTGTGGGATTTAGGATGAACTAAAAATAACTTAAGCGGAGTTGGGAATAGATGGTGTACAAAGTATTGGGAACAATAAGTGCTATACTATTGTTTTTTCAAATGTCTCTTTTTATTTTGAGGAGAACTTACAAGTATCTTCCAAAGAAACCGAACTGGTTTCCACCAATTCTTAAATTTCTAAAGAATGCTCATATTTTCACAGGTACTGCCTTATTAGTTATCGGATTTATTCACGGTTACTTAGCTTTGGGAACGATAAAATTACACACAGGCCTTATTCTTTGGATGGGTATACTTCTTGCATTTTTGGGGTTCTTGTTCAAAAACAAGGTTGGTAAAAAGTGGATAGTTTACCACAGAACTTTAGGATTTATCTTGATTGGACTGTTTTTCTTGCATTATTTGTTCCCATGGCTCATAAAATAAGATAATTAATAACTATAAAGGCAACCATGGCGTGATTCACATTACTTGACTTTTTATTAACAATGTGGTAAACTTATTACACAAAAATTTAACCTACGCTGGGCGTAGTGATGTAATTTTAACAGAAACTGATCTTTTCTTGGAGGTGAATGTGATGAAATTTCCAGGAACATGTGGAGAAATTGAGGTAACTGAAAAAGCGTTGAAAAAGGTAGTCTACTATGCTTTAACCGAACTTTCAGACAGGTTGAATGTCGCAGCAAAGAACTGGTTACAGAAAGTCCTAAACGTATTTTCGTCAGAAGAGTCCAACGTTGTTATTAACGAAAATGGAGAAGGTGTTACAGTGGACCTTTACGTTGCTGTTGGTTATGGTATAAACATACCAGAAACTTTTGCTATGGTGAAAGAAAAAATAATAGAATCATTTAGAAACCACCTTGCGTTAGAAAATGTAGATGTCAACATGCATGTGACGGAAGTTAAGTAATTATTTTCTTAAAGGAGGCATTTATATGGGAAGAATAGAGATTAATGCAAATGTTTATCAAGAGATAGTTTACAGAAGTGTCTGCGAGTTTTTTGGCTTTGAAGATGCTGAAAAGACGATTAGTTTCAAAAAGAGTAACGTTATTGTTGAAAAACCTCAACTGTCGGAAGACGAAGAGAAAGAAAGAGTAAGATTCACAATCCAAGTGCCGGCAAAGTTTGGTTCGAATTTCCTGGAATTTTCTAACAACGTTGCATGTCACGTGAAAGCAAAAGTAGAAGAGATGACTGGTATGATTGTAGAAAGCGTTAATGTCAAGGTTGCTGATGTTATAACAGAAAACGAGAATGTTTGAGATTTTGATTTTTTGAATGTATAAAATCAATGGCTATTCTAAGGGGCCATTGGGATTATGATTCTCCCAATGGCCCTCTTGTTAAGTTGTTAATAGTATATACAAATTCGAGTGCGGAGGTCACAAGGTGAAAGATGAAGATAACATAGAAAAATATTCTTAGAGCAAAAGGGTGACAAATTTTGTAATGAACAGTCTTAGATTGTTTTTAGGTGTTTCAGGAATGGATGGCTTGATAGTAATTGAATCAATTTAAGGTGGCGCTGTAATTTTGAAAATGAGTCTTTTAGTAAATGAATAATAGATTAGAAATTAAACGAGAGGTGATATCGTGAAAGGAAAGGGCACTCTAAGTTTGATGTTCTTGTTGCTCTTTTTGTTTTGTATCAAAGTACTTGGACTGGGGTATTTTGCTTTGGATGTCTCACTTAAATTTCCCGAAATGGTTGATTATAACCTGCCATTTATAAGCTTTGAATCACTTGAGGAAGGATTTTCATACGTTTATCAAATCAAACTTGTTGACGGAAGCTATTCGCAGATTTTTACTACTAAATCCCCAGTTTTGAACGTAAATTTAGAAAACCAAGGAACTTACAAAATCGGTGCGGTATTAACTTTTAAGAACAATGTCCTCTTTTTCGGCGGTTCTGAGGTAACTGTAAATTATGATATTCCTACCAAGAAAGTGGAAATAACTATGACACCTAACTTAGTTAAGATTCTTCTCACGCTAGATGTTGATGATGTAAGTGCTCCTACTGGAAAAAAAGTTAAGATAACATATGAGTACCCGGATTTCACAATTGTTATCCCACTTAATATCAATACTTTCCCTGTACAGATGGAACTCTTTCCAGGTACCTATAGATTTTCTATTATAGAAGAAAAAGATGTGAACTCTAATAGCATACTTTTCTCAACGGACATAGGATTTCAATCCGGTTCTTTTTACTCCCTAATGATATCCTTCAAAAATAAGAAAATTTCGTTATTATCGAATTTGGCTAAAATGTCTAAAATTGTTGCCTTTGATGCTACTACGAGAGAGGTTATTTTTGAAAAGGAAGGAAAATACAAGTTATCGAATACCCTTTTAATCAACGGAAAAAGTAATGTTCAGTGGTCGAGTTTACTTTATCCAGGAATAAGCGAATTGTTTGTCACATTTTCAAGCGGAGAAATAACGGATATCAACTATGTCGAGACTCTTCCTTCAACTGTTCGTGTACTGCTAAGTTCAAAGTTGAGTTCCACTGGCAGTCTCGTATCAAGCAGTTTTGATTATATTACTGTAAAGGTATCTCAACCCTATTTCCTTTTCGTTTTGGACAATACCTATCAGCAAGTCGCAAACTTACAATCTGGAGAACTAATCCGATTTCAAAGGCACTTCAATGTTCTTATTGTTGAAACAAACAATGGAATAATAGGTCCTTTTGGAATAAAATCTAGGTTTTATTTAAAGCCTCTTAGCAGTAATTCATCGGTCGAGATTGTCGAAAAAGGGAAGAAAAAGTATTTTGGTAGCTTTGAAATAGTTGCTAACAACGATGGTGGACTTAGCATTATAAATGAATTGCCGATAGAAGAGTATTTAAAAACCGTTGTATCAAGTGAGATGCCAAGTACCTATCATTCTGAAGCATTAAAAGCACAGGCGGTTGTTGCTCGAACATATACACTTAATAAAATCCTTGCCGATAGAAGGTACGCAAGACTTGGGGCAAATATTGACGATTCTACGAATTTTCAAGCGTATAACTTCAGTTCCACAAATGAAAAGGCTACTAACGCTGTTATAGAAACAAGTGGCGAGATACTCGGATATCAGGGCAAACCTGCAGCTACGTTCTATTACGCTGTATCCGGAGGTTATGCTCTATCTCCTGAAGATGTTTTTAGAATGAAGATTAGCTACATAACCCCTAAGATGGTAGCTGTTGAAAGTGAACTTGCGGTATTTCTCGATGATGAACAAGCAATAACTAACTTTTTGAAGAATAGTAATGTTTTTATGCTCAAAAGTTTGGGTTTTCCGGAGGCTGTCAATGGTTATTTCCGATGGAGAGTTGAATACACTCCTGAGGAAATTTTACAAAGGCTCTCTTCACTTAAAAACTTATCTGTGCTCGACTCGTCCAATTCGGAAGATTTGAAACAAAAGTTCAAATTCATCGAGGTCTTAGCAGATTTTATTAACTTGGTTTTAACGCCAAACCTTTTGGAGGAAAGAAATGCAACGGTTATTTCTGAGTTAGTGAATGACTCTTTTAAAGACTCAAGTATGATGATAACTACAGATCCAAGTATGATACCAACAACAGAAGAAAACTTTAATATGACTGAACAAAAGAGTGGAACCTATCAACGTGATTATTTTGATTTTTCAGATAATCAACATGAAGTAATCGTTAACATTTACATTACTCAAAGAACCACTGGAAAGTATGTCAAAGAGTTGGTCGTAGAAACAAATAAAAGGTTGTATAAAATAGCAGACGAGCAAGTACTGAAACTATTCTCACCGACTGGAAAAAAGGTGGTGTTACGCAATGGTATAGTCAGGTCCGACTTCACTTCGCTTCCTAGTTCCTTCTTTGCCGTAGATGTTGTTAAAAACGATTACGGCTATGCGGAAAAGGTGATACTTTACGGTGGAGGATTTGGGCATGGAATAGGTATGAGCCAAGTGGCTGCAAACTTTCTAGCAAAGGATTATGGATGGGATTACACTACTATATTGACCTTCTTTTATCCAGGAACAGTTTTGTCTAAGGTTTACTAAGGTCCTGTTACTCTATTCATAGAAACGAACTGTAGCTACAGCTTCCTTACCATTTCATATTGTGTCAACAATATCTTGAAATCATTTTTTTCCAACGCACTATGTAATAAATCATCTTCAGCTACTGCAACCACAGATATTATTGATGGTCTTGCATTCTTTACAATGTAATCAACAGAAACTTTCACAACCAAATCCCAATCTTCAAGTACTGCAGACCTTGGTGCGCAGTCGACTATGTAAGAAGAATTTTCGTCTGTTTTGCCCCAAACCAAGTATCCTTCTATGTTTTTGGAGTGTAATCTAACTAAGTTGTATCTTCCATCAGATAGCATCAATGTTATTGGTTCACGTTGCCAATTTACCTTTCTTGGTATATTTATCTCGTTACTCAGTGCAATTGAGTAAACTAGTCTGTTGTCAGTCTGAAGGGCAGAGTAGTGTATATCATATTCTTGGGGATTCTCCAGAACAAACGTGTCAAGATTTCTCAACTTTCTGAATCCGTTTTTATCGTAGAATCTTACAGCCCGTTCGTCTGCAGCTGCAACTTCGAGCGTTACGTGTTCAATGTTTTTCATCTTTAAATGCCTAAATGTATGTTTCAATATTCTATCTGCCAAGCCTTTTCCACGTTCGTTTGGCACAACCCCCATGGCGTCTATTCTTGCTCTATTTCCACGTATTGCAACAAGAATAAAGCCCACAGGTTCATTATCCTTGATGAATACAAAGGAATCGCTGAAGGAAATAGAGTTTTCTCTAGCATCCATCTTAAAGGATAGAACGTTCCAATTGATTGGAATTACGTAGTCGGAAAAGACCATATTTACTAACTCAACGAAATCTATAAGTGGAAACTCCGCAAGAGTAACTATTCTTTCTTCCATAGTTTTTACCCCCTTGGAAGGTGGAAATTCTCAGATGAGAGCATTTTATTCAGCGTGCACCACTTTAATAATTGCTTCTGCAAGATTTTCATCAAGAATTCCCACTGCCGACAGATTAATTTTTCCTACAGCTTTTGCAAGCGTTTTTTTGTCCGCAATTTCGATATATGGAACATCGTTTATTTCACATCTTATCTTCAAGTCCTTCTTTACTCTTTCCCCAGCATCTTTTGCCACAACTAATACTTTTTTACGTAACCTTTTATCGCTTAGGTATTCCTTTAACATATCCTTTCCAAAAGCAATCTTATTCGCCCTAGCTGCAAACCCCATGTATGTAAGTATCTTGTTGATTTTTTGCTCATCCATATTATCACCTTCTCGTAGATGTGTGTTCTTATCCTTGTAATTCGTCACTTGTTACGCACGCGTAGGCATTGTGTGCATGAATCGACTCAAAGCTCTCAACTTCTACTCTATACCATTTTATTTTATCATACTTTTTCAACTCAAGTGCAACATCTCTCGCCACGTCTTCTACAAATTTTGGATGGTCATAGGCGAGCTCTGTTACATACTTTTCGTCTGGCCTTTTAAGTAAAGTGAATATAGGTGCACTCGCCGATTTTTCCACAATCTCTACAATGTCTTCTATCCATATCATTTCTTTACTTTCGTAGGATACTTTACAAAGAGCCCTTTGATTGTGAGCACCCCGCTCACTGATTTCTTTTGAGCATGGACATAGTGTGTGTATTGGAACTACAACCGAAGTTAAAAAATCAAACCTACTATCGAAAATTTCTGCTTCAAAAGTACAGATATATTCAAGATAACTTTCGCTCTTTGTTACTGGTGCCTGCTTTTTAATAAAGTAAGGGAATTCAACTTCTATGACTGCCCTCTTTGCATTTAAAACATCCTTGAGTTTGTGTAAGATGTCTCTCACGCGTTTAGGATTTATCTCTAGGTGATATTCGTTAAGAACTTCGATAAACCTACTCATGTGTGTTCCTCGATAGTTTTGTGGAAGGTCTACGTACATATTTATCGTTGCAATTGTTGATTGTGTACCATTTGTCTTATCGAGAACCACAATAGGATACCTAACACCTTTTACTCCTACTCTTTTCAGGTATACGTTTCTTGAATCGTATTCGCTTTGAATATCTCTAAGAACCATTCTCTTTCCTCCGATTCCTATTTTTTAAATTCTTCCATGCTATTTAAAGTTTCTTCGACTTTTTTCTTCAGCTCACCATCAGAAAATTCCCGTAGCATCAAAAGTGCTTCCTTACGGTATATAGAATACTTAAAATTGTCTAAAAAAGAAGACAAGTAGAATTTTGCGCTCTCACTTTCCCCAATTTTGTACAATGACGAGCCCAAATAAAAGTATACCTCATCAAGCCAGGGATTTTCAATATCCTTAATTTCCCTAAGTAGGTTAACAGCATCGGCGTAATTGCCATTCCTAAAAGCCTGCTTTGCAGCATCTATTTTGGTTCTTACTTGTGATTTTATCTGTTTTTCGACAAGATAAGCTAATTCCTCTAAATTATTGTCTTCAACGTATTTGGAAAAGTCTTTACTATCAGATACGTATAACTCGTAAGCCTTTATCACCTTTTGAAACCTTTCGAGCCGGGAAACAAGCCTCACGTTGTAAAGATAGGTAGCAACAAACAGAATGCAGAAAATCGTAGCGAGCAAAAGAGACAATTTCTGGGATTTCATGCTAAATAACCACCTTCTGAATCTCTTATTTCCTCTGCTTCAGACTCATCTTTTGGAAGTGCGGAAAGTTCCATATGCTCCAAAACAACTTCTTTGAATTTTTCAAACAACTCTTGGTCAAACTTTGTTCCAACCATGTTTTGCATGAGTTCAAGAGCTTCTAAAGGACTCAAAGCGTTTCTGTAAGGTCTATCTTCTGTCAACGCAGTGAAAACATCAACCAAAGAGACTATTTGTGCTCTGAGACTCAATGTGCCTTTCGAAAGACCATCAGGATAGCCACTTCCATCGATATTCTCATGATGATGCCGAACAACATCAGCCACAAGTTCCCATCCTGGAATTTGTGAAACGACCCTTTCTCCTAATATGGTATGAGTTTTCATTATTTCAAATTCTTCCGGGTTAAGCTTCCCAGGTTTCAAAAGTATCTGGTCGGGTATACCGATTTTCCCTACATCATGAAGTATCGCCCCGTATTTTATTGCGTTGAGTTCTTCTGGGTCTGTTATGTTGAGTTTTGTTGCTAGTGCTAATGATAACTGCATAACCTTTTTTGAATGTTCTCCCGTGCCTATATCTTTGAGTTCAACAGTTTCGGCAAGTGTATTTATCAAAAGGAAATTTCTCTCTTCCAAAGCCGATTGCATTTCTTCTATTTGTGCCATTGTGTTTTCCAATTCCTCAGTTGTTGATTTAAATCCAGCAATTGCTTCCGTATACCGTGAGAATAGATTGTGGATGGCATTTTGAACCTTTAACAAGGATTCGTGTTTTGTTTCTATTGGTTTGTACTCTACATATTCGCCAGTTTCTACTCTAAGAATCATATCTGAAATTATACTCTGCAACGCTGATGAGGCCTTTTCAAGGTCTTTTTCCTTGCTCGTATAAATGTTGTTCAAAGTCACTAATGCTACCCAAGGGACCAATCCCCAAAGAAAACTGAAAAATATGCTTGAAATCAAGAACTCTGGATTGGGCGAGATTTTTACGTTGAATTTGTATTTTGTTGTTTTGTGTTTCGTTAGGAAGTCCGGAAGATTATTAAGGCTACCATTGGCTAAACTGCCAATCAATCCCTTTTCAGGTGAATAAACAACTCTCCCATCTACTTCAACAATGATTTTGAATTCACGTGTTGGGAACCTTATCAATGCAATTGGTATTTCCAATAAGAACAAGTTATCTTTCTCTTCAAAAACATACTTGAGTGAATAACCTTTGACAAATATGCCTTTCAAATAAGAATTGGGACCTATCTTCAGATTCTGAGAATAGTCCGAACCATCGATTATTAAATCTTTAGGTAATTCCACAACAACCCCGATGCGATTTTCAATGTAACTGTCGAGCATTTCGGAAAAATCATTTAAATATCTTGTAGCTTCTTTATCAAGTCTGATAAAAAAAGTAGCTAACAAGACGATAAAAACCACAGCGACTACTCCATTGACAATGGCTCCAATCCTTCTTGTTTTATCCACTTCACTGAACCTCCTTGAATTTTCCATCTTGAACAACGTAGAGTTTAAGATCTTCTTTGACCCCTTCTTCAGTGAAATAAATGTATCTATCGCCTACTTTGACGATATGTGTGTTTATGAAACGGCGGAATTGTTGAGTAGTTAAAAACCTGTGATTCTGAATGAGGTCAACCCAATTATCAATCAATGATAGTTCAACTCCTTCTGTTGAATACACTTTGGGAACTAGGAAATATACCCCTTGTAAAAAAAGTCCTCCAAGCCTCAGAAATTCCTTGCTGAAAGAAGCTTCCGTACCGAATATTTTAATGTTTGCATTTTTCGTTCTCAAAAACTTTATTATTTCAAAGGAATCTTTTTCTGGGGTTGTGAGAACAGCTGTATCGTACTTTTCAACAGGAACATTCTTGATAGAGGATAATTCTTGGTAATAAACAAAATCTCCGGGGAAGTAATTTAAAAGGTGCTTAAACTCGTCGCTGTATTCTCTATTTGAATCATCTAGCACCAACAAAAGGTTACTGCATTCGAATTTTTTCAAATATTCTCGAAATGATGAGATAATAATTGTATTTGAAGGCGTAAGTGAGTAAATATAACCGGATTTCAGCAATTCTGTGGAACTGATCGTGGGTGAGAGTGCAAAAATATCGTATTTTCTTAGATAGGGAAGGACTTTTTTACCATCAGCCGACGTAGAAGGACCTACCACAAATTTAACACCCCGGCTCGAGAGATATTTGAAAAACTTTTCTAAATCGCTGTCGATGTTGGAAGCAACAAAATTTACTCTATGGTTCTTGAGGCTTAGATACTCAGCGGCATTTGTTATAGGATTATAGACGAAACCCACAGTTGCCGAGGTGTAGTTAACCCAAACGAATATGACTGCAAGCATACTTATTAGGAGCATAATGATTTTATACATCACGCAACCCCCTTAAGAGATTTTCCAAACGTTCGAATAAACTTAAAGGAAAATTCTTACATCATCCGTTATAACGTAATCTACATATTCAGAAATCCTTGCAATGTCAGTTTTACTATTAACTGTCCACAATACTATCTTAATTCCCCTTTTCTTTAATTCCTTAATAATATTTACCAAGCGCTCAGGAAAGTAAAGCAAACCAATTACAGGTAAATGAGCACTGTAAGTATTTTTGTCAAATAGCGCAAGTATTTCTTCATCACTCATACTTATATGTTGTTCGTCAAAAAGGTAGCCGAATTTTAAACCATTGTATTTTTCTTTTAATTCATTGATTAAGCGATGGTTGAAAGAACTGAATATGATTTCACCTTCATAAAGTTTCTTACACATCAGTACCACCAATTCGCCCGCTTCGTATTCCTTAATTTCAATATTTAAACATTTGTTTTTAGGGGCTACTTTGAGAAATTCCTCAAGTGTCGGAACTGTTTCACCATCACTTTTGTATTCTCTTAACTCGGCAAGTGTTAAATCACTAACCCTTACGTCTGTGCCACAGAAATTAGTCAAGGTCTCGTCATGTATTAAAACTGGGACACTGTCTCTTGCCAATCTGACATCCGTTTCTATACCATCAGCTCCAAAGGAAAATGGTGCAAGTAGCGATTGGAGTGTGTTTTCTTTATATAATACGGGCATTCCTCTATGACCAAGTATTTTCAACTGTTATCACTCTCCACAATAAGTTATCTGATATACGGGCAATTCAATTATACCAGACAAAAAGAAATTTCTATGCAAAATATTTTCTGACTTTCCATAAAAGAATGATAAAAAACAAAGACCCTGAGCAACCTCAGGGTCTTTTTAGTCATTCTTAAAGAAATTAGTGCTGTTTTTGAGTTATGAGCGGAGTCTTATCGCTTCCACAACGTCCTTTACCGTTTTTATTTTCGACAAGTCTTGGTCACTTATCTTCACACCGAACTCATCTTCAAACGCCATAACTAAATCTACAACATCGAGTGAATCGGCACCGAGGTCTTCCATCAAGTTCTTGTCTGGTGTAACTTCCGAGATATCCAACCCAAGTTGTTCTGCTACGATTTCACACACTCTTTTTTCCAAATCCATAACCATTCCCCCTTTTAACTTGGTAAATTGATGGATGCTACGTAAAAACATCTCCATATTTGACAAAAGTTAATATACCACAATAATTGTTTTTTGTCAATAATAATGTTAGAAGCAATCAAAAAGTTTTATATTGACTAATTTTGTTGAACGGAGTATAATTCTTCCTGAAAGAACTATCATACAAGTATGAGAGGTGAGATACTATGGTTACTTTTGTCACAGATTCTGGATGTGATTTACCAGCAGGTATGAATTTACCATTTGAACTGAAAGTCCTTCCGCTCAGAGTTTATGTGCGTAATGAAGAATATGAGGACAAAGTTACACTGAAGCCCGAGGAACTTTACCGAATGGAATTACAAGGCGAGGTCGCCACAACCTCTCTGCCCAAACCCAACATCGTGGAGAGAGTTTTAAAAGAAGCATCTGAAAGTAGCGAAAAAGTATATGTTTTAACAATTTCTTCGAAGCTAAGTAACACGTACGACCTTGTTCAAAGTGTTGTCAGTTCGCTCGGGGCTAAGAATGTCATAGTTTTAGACTCAAAAACTGCTTCAATAAAGCAAGGGTACGTTCTTTTGAAGGCAATGGAACTTTTGAGAAAAAATGGTAATCTAACTCAAAATGATATTGACAAGGTAGTTGAGAACTCGCAGCTTGTTTTCTTTGTGCCAACGCTTGAATATCTATACAGGGGTGGTCGTATAGGAAAGGCAAAGGCTTTCTTTGGGAAATTACTTAACATAAAGCCTATCCTTACGACAGATAACGAAGGTGAAGTTAATACCTTGGGAACAGTGAGGACTTTGGAATCAGGAGTTTCTTCTATGGCAAAGATAGCGCAAGACTTTGTAAATCAAAAAGGTATTGCACGACACTACTCTATTATTGGCGGTTTTACTATCGAAAGTATGAAAAACTATTTGGACAAATTGATTGCAAACTTGGATGAAAAGGCTGTACTCGGAATTTCAAATATCGGTGCGGCAATAGCTGCACATGTAGGACCGGAAGCGTTTGGAGTGGTGATTGGTGAAAAAGTAGAGATTTAGTCCTTTGAAAAAGAAGATTATCAAGGAAGATGGGGGTGGAGATTTTGAAAAGAAGAGTTGTAGTTACTGGAGTTGGTGTTATTTCACCAATTGGGTGTTCTCTGGAAGCATTTGCTCAAAATTTGAGAAAGATGCACATTGGTATTGACAAGATAACATCTTTCGATGCTTCGAACCTTCCAGTAAAAATTGCTGCCGAAGTAAGGGATTTTAAACCTGAAGACTACATGGACAGAAAACTCGTTAAGCGTCTTGATAGGTTCAATCAGTTCGCAGTTGCAGCTGCAAGACAAGCAGTAATCATGAGTGAGTTAGATTTCAATGGGATTGAGGAAAGAGTTGCAGTGCTCGTTTCGTCTGGTATGGGAGGGTTCTTGACACTTGCAGAACAAAACGAAGTGATGAAAGAGAAAGGTCCGGATAGAGTTAGCCCTTTCTTGATTCCAATGATTCTTATAAACATGGCGAGCGGTGTGATAGCAATGGAATTTGGATTAAAAGGTCCAAACTTTGCTCCCGTAAGCGCATGTGCAACATCTGTCCATTCAATAGCATTAGGTGCAATGCTGATTCGGCACGGCTACGCTGATGTTGCAATTGTTGGTGGTTCAGAAGCTACTATTGCACCACTTCCCATCGCTGGATTTGCATCCATGCGAGCACTTTCAACAAGAAATGACGAACCCAAAAAGGCATCTAGACCTTTTGATAAGGCAAGAGATGGGTTTGTAATGGGAGAAGGAGCAGGGATTTTAGTATTGGAGAGCGAAGAGTTTGCAAGGGCACGTGGTGCGAAAATTATAGCCGAGATAAAGGGTTATGCGATGAATGATGATGCATACCATTTCAGTGCTCCGGACCCTGAAGCAAGAGGGTCAACAAGAGTAATGAAGATGGCAATTGATGATGCGGGACTTTCGATTAACGAAATTGACTTTGTGAGTTGTCATGCAACAAGTACACCCGCTGGTGACGAAGTAGAGTTAAAAGCTATAGAAAATGTCTTCGGTGAAAGGGTCAAGGATATTTACGTCAATTCGACAAAGACGTTAACTGGACACTTATTAGGTGCAGCAGGGGTTGTCGAGACAATAGCTTCCATCGTTCAAATGAACGAAGGATTTGTTCACGGAATGCCGAATTTGGAAGAGTTAGATGGACCCGATTATTTCAACATTCCACGAACTACCGTCGAAGGTGTAGAAATACGGAATTTTATTAAGAACTCCTTCGGCTTTGGTGGACACAATGCTTCGTTGGTGGTGGGAAGATATGAATGAAAAGAAAACACAAAAAGGAAAAGAAGAAATTCTAAAAATATTGCCCCACAGAGAACCTATACTTTTGGTTGACGAAGTGATTGAACAAGGTGAGGATTACATCATTGCAAAAAAATACGTTACCGAAGACGAACCGGTGTTTAAAGGACACTTTCCAGGCTATCCAATATATCCGGGAGTTTACATTATCGAAGGTCTTGCGCAAACCGCAGGAGTTTTGTTGTTAGAGAATGTGGAAAGAAATTCAATACCCATCTTCATCGGCATAGATGAAGCGAGGTTTAAGAAAGAAGTTAGACCTAACTGTGAGCTGATATACGAAGTTAAGGTGCTGGACAAGAAAGGACCTATAGTAATTGTTGATGGGAAAGCCAAAGTTGATGGTCAGCTGGTCGCAAAAGCAAAATTGATGGTGGGAGTAAAAAAAGGAGAAGGCAAAGATTCATCATCAGCCGTTGGGGATAAAGTACAAAGTGAGGCGGGTGGAAGATGAACTTCAAGCAAAGTAATCGAATTTGTCGGTTGTTGAACATCGAATATCCAATTATCATGGGAGGTATGTCGTGGGCTGGAACTCCAAAGCTAGCAGCAGCTGTTTCGAATGCTGGAGGGTTGGGAGTTATAGGTTCCGGTGCGATGAACAGAGCACTGCTAAAAGAGGCTATTGATACAGTTCGTAATTTAACAGATAAACCTTTCGGAGTAAACATAATACTAGTATCACCGTATGCTGATGAACTGGTCGATTTAGTTATAGAAGAGAAAGTGCCTGTTGTGACATTTGGAGCCGGTAATCCTTCGAAGTATATGTCAAAGTTGAAAGAAGCTGGAATAAAGGTCTTACCTGTTGTTGCTTCGGATAATATGGCAAAGATGATGGAACGCATAGGGGCGGATGCAGTTATTGCCGAAGGTATGGAATCAGGAGGTCACATTGGAGAGGTTACCACGTTAGTCCTAGTTAATGCTGTATGTAGGGCTGTGAAAATACCGGTCATTGCAGCTGGGGGAATAGCTGATGGAAAATCCATGGCTGCGATGTTTGCACTTGGTGCTGAGGGTATTCAGATGGGGACAAGATTCATCGCTTCAACAGAAGCAGACACACATGAGAATTTCAAAAAGCTCATCATAAAATCATCTATAAGAGATACTGTAATCACAGGAGCTCCACTTGGGCATCCTGCCAGGGTAATTGAGACGAGGTTTGCGAAAAAAGTGAAAGAGTTAGAAACAAAGAACCTCCAGGAAGCTGAGGAAGTCTTGGTTGGAAGCTTAAGAAAAGCTGTGATTGATGGTAATATTGAAGAAGGTTCATTTATGGCAGGTCAATGTGTAGGATTGATAAACGAGATTAAGTCCGTGAAAGAAATAATTACAGACATTGTTAATGAGTTCTATGCAACAATTCAAAGACTTTGTGAACTTTTAAAATAAAAAATGAGGAAACAAATAAGCAAAAACTTACGGAAATCGTCTCTAAGTGGAGGTGATTTTTTATGAAACTCGCTTACATTTTTCCGGGACAAGGTTCACAATATAGCGGAATGGCAAGTGACTTTTCCAAATACGAGTCGTGGGATAACTATGCAAAAGTTGCAAACGATGTTCTAGGTTTTGACTTGATAGAAATCATGGATGGTGATGAGGAGGTTTTAAAACTCACCGAAAATGCTCAACCAGCTATATACCTGGCAAGTTATGTGGCATTTACTGAGTTGAAAAAGTGTTTTAGAGAACCCGATTTTGTTGCCGGGCACAGCTTAGGTGAGTACACAGCACTTGCCGTAGCAGGAGTCTATGACTTTGAGACAGGTCTTTATCTTGTGAGAAAAAGAGGAGAATATATCTCACAAGCAATGAAACCTGGGGAAGGTAGCATGGCAGCGGTTATAGGTGTGGCAATTGAGGAAATAGAAGAACTCGTTCGCAAATACGACGGTCTCTATATAGCTAACTACAATTCTGAGGAACAAACAGTTGTAAGTGGGAAGACCGAAAGTATAAAAAGTTTTGTAAAGCACCTCACTGAAAATGGTAAAAGGGCGATAGAACTAAAGGTATCTGGTCCCTTCCATACACCATTTTTGGAAAGTGCAAGAGAAAAAATGGCAGCAGAAGTTGAGCACATAAAATTCAGACATCCAAAATACCCCATTGTTATGAACAGTGTAGCTCGGGAAATAACAGACCCCGAGCAAATAAAACATTATGTTCTTGAGCAAATTAGTGGACCTGTGTATTGGAAACAATCAATTGATAGGATGATAGCTCTTGGTGTTAACGAATTTGTAGAAGTCGGACCGAAAAATGTTTTGACTTCTATGTTGAAGAAAGCGAAACTCAATGTCAAACATTTTTCGACGCTAATCGAAACCAAAAATCTGGCGGAGGGAGTTACCAGTGGAAGATAAGAACAACAAGAGCACCAAAAGAGATATTAAAAACTTAAGGAAAGTAACTATTATTGCTTTGTTTGCAGCATTAACAGCAGTAGGAGCTCAGATTGCGATTCCTATTGGAAATGTCCCTATAACATTACAGATGCTGTTTGTTTTCCTGGCTGGTTTTTTGTTGGATCCTTTTGAAGCTATGACCTCCATGCTGCTTTACTTAACACTTGGAGCAATAGGTCTTCCTACATTTGCAAATTTTTCTGGTGGTATTGCTCATCTGGTGGGACCTACATCGGGCTATCTGTGGGCGTTTCCGATTAGCGCTTTTTTAATTGCGCAACTAAGGAGAAAATTTAATACTGTTTTATCTGGAATCGTCGGGCTTGCTGTAGTTTACATCATTGGTTGGACAGTTTTAGGGCTACACATAGGCATTTATAGGAAAGCTTTCATAGTAGGAGTTATACCTTTCGTGTTCATTGATTTTGCCAAATTGTTTGTGGCTAATCTCGTTGCCTTGAAACTTGACAAAGTTATGAGGGGGAAAGAGTATGGGCAGACTTAATGGAAAAGTTGCAATCGTCACAGGCGCGTCAGGAGGAATCGGGAAAGCGATAACAAAAGAATTTATCGAAGAAGGATGTATTGTTGTTGGATTCAACTATACATCTTCAGCTGATAATATTAATGCTCAATTTTATCACGAATACATCCTTGATATTACCGATAGGAATGCTGTTGAAGGCGCAGTTAAAGATGTGGTGCTAAAGTTTGGGAGGATAGATATACTTATCAACAACGCAGGAATAACGAAAGACAATTTAGTATATCGAATGACTTACGAAGAGTGGGACAGTGTGATAAATACGAATCTAACGGGTGCGTTCAATATGGTTAAAGCAACAATAAGGGAAATTGTAAAGAATGAAGGTGTTATAATCAATATCTCCTCAGTTGTTGGATTAGAAGGTAACATTGGACAGGCGAACTATGCTGCTTCAAAAGCAGGATTGATAGGCTTAACAAAGTCTTTGGCAAAGGAATTTGGAAGAAAAAACGTTCGGGTAAATGCCATTGCACCAGGTTTTATCGAAACACCTATGACAGAAAAGTTACCCGAGGAAATTAAAAAAACTGCGCTCGAGAAAATCTCTATGAGAAGATTTGGAAAACCAGAGGAAGTTGCAAAGCTCGTAAAATTCTTAGTGATAGACGGAACCTACATAAATGGCCAAGTGATAGTTATCGACGGTGGGATGGAACTTTAATCGCACTTGGAAATCCTCCTCTCTGAAATCTCCTATTTTTTCGTATCAAAAACACATCGTGACCCTACAGTGGTGGGGTCACATTTTTTCTATTCTCCTAAAAACACTTTTACTTTCTCTAATGCCAATTTATTTGCCAAGGGCATATGTCCTTCGTTTGGAATCAGTAGAAGTCGAGAATCCCTTATGTTCCGAGACAAGTATTCACCAATTGATGGAGGAGTTATGCTGTCTTTTTCACCATAGATGATAAGTGTTTTTGCAACTATGCTAGCAAGGTCAATTGCTAAAGGCTTTTGGATGGCTTTGTCTTTAGTGAATTTAATTAGCACTTCTGCCGGTAAGAAATAATTTTGCGCAAAAAGATATTCAAAGTGTTCTGTGCTAAGAATGGTACCAGTTGAAAGATATGTTTGGTAGAGAAATTTGACCAAAGGATATGTTTTCAGACCGATGGCCAAAAGTATTTGGTAAAGTTTAATCTGGTTTTCGTTGTCCAATTCAAAAGGAGGATTAGGACTATTTAAAGTTTCTGAATGATTTGCATACGCTGCGTCAAACAAAATGAGTTTTTCCACTCTTTCTGGAAAAAGACTCGCTATCGCTAATGATAAGTAGCCACCCATTGAATGACCGACTAAAACGAAACGATTCACGCCGAGATAATTCAAGGAGTTCATTATGAGCCTTACGATTGACTCGTCTGAATAATCAAAATCTAATCTCTTTTCAGATAGACCAAATGGCGGTATATCAAATGCTAGGCAACGGTATGATTCGGACAGCATGTCCATTAGCTCTTTCCAATCGTAAGATGACCCTCCAAATCCATGCAAAAATACAACTGCTTTTGAATTGCTTTGACCTGCTTCTCTGTATGCAACTTGAATCGAATCGATGCTGATTTTTCTAACATCTGATGAAATTGTCTCGAGAATACTCGAGGATGAAAGATGAGTTAATAAATAAAATGCAACGGTTCCTATCAACAAGGTTTTGAAGGTATTTGTCAGTATACTTCTTTCCACAGGCTCCACCTTCTTGTAATTTTCTATCACTTTTAATTATACATCAATGTTTTGCTTCAAATAATGGTTCGCATCTTAACTGTGCCATAAATCAAACACTTTTTGAAGAAATTAACATAAAAGAAAAAAACAATTTATCACACTGTGTATACGACAAATAGAAAAAGTATGGTACAATTATACAGGTACTTTTCTAAATTTTTCGATGTGGAGGTGTGAAAATGGGTAAAAAGTGGGTTTATTTCTTTGCCAATGGACAGGCAGAAGGTAACGCCCAGATGAGAGACATACTGGGTGGTAAAGGTGCAAACCTTGCTGAAATGACGAACGCCGGAGTTCCAGTTCCTCCTGGCTTTACTATTTCTGCAGAAGTTTGTAAATACTATTATGACAACAACAAGACTTATCCAGAGGATTTGAAAGAACAAGTTGACGCAGCAATGAGAAGGTTAGAGGAAGTAACAGGAAAAGGGTTTGGAGACCCCAAAAAGCCACTTCTTGTTTCTGTTAGGTCAGGTGCCGCTATCTCAATGCCTGGTATGATGGACACAATCCTCAACCTGGGTCTTAACGACGAAACAGTTAAGGGTCTTGTCGAAATGACAAACAACGAAAGATTCGCATATGACTCTTACAGAAGATTCCTCCAAATGTTCGGTGATACCGCTCTTGGAATTCCACATGCAGATTTCGAAAATGCGCTCGCTGAAATGAAGGCACAAAAAGGTGTAAAGCTTGACACAGAGCTTGATGCAGAAGACCTCAAAAAGCTTGTAGAAATCTACAAAGAAATTTACAAAAAACACGCAAAAGAGTTCCCACAGGATGTCTACAAACAATTGTGGGCAGCAATTGAAGCAGTTATTTGGTCATGGATGAGTGATAGGGCTATTAAATACAGAGAAATTCATGGAATCAAAGAAGGTCAGCTCCTTGGAACAGCTGTCAACATTGTTGCCATGGTCTTTGGTAACATGGGTGACGACAGCGGTACAGGTGTTTGTTTCACAAGAGACCCGAACACTGGAGAAAAAGTATACTACGGAGAATTCTTGCCAAATGCACAAGGTGAAGACGTCGTTGCTGGTATAAGAACTCCATATCCTCTTGAAAAAATGAAAGAAATGATTCCGCAAGCTTACGAAGAACTCATCCAAATAATGGACAGACTTGAAAGGTACTTCAAAGACATGCAGGACATCGAATTCACAGTTGAAAGAGGAAAACTCTACATACTCCAGACAAGAAGCGCAAAGAGAACAAGCCAGGCTGCAATAAAGATAGCTGTTGATATGGTTCACGAAGGTCTCATCGATAAGAAGACAGCCGTCTTGAGAGTCCAACCATCCGATATTGAAAGAGTGCTCCACCCGAAATTCGATGAAAAAGAAAGAAAGAACGCAAAGGTAATTGCAAAAGGGCTTCCAGCGTCACCAGGTGCTGCAACAGGTAAGGTTTACTTCGATGCACACAAAGCCGAAGAAGCGGCAAAAGCAGGAGAAAAGGTTCTCCTTGTTAGACCAGAGACAAGTCCTGAAGACGTCGGTGGTATGAATGCAGCCGAGGGTATACTAACAGCACGCGGTGGTATGACATCTCACGCTGCTGTTGTTGCAAGAGGTCTTGGTAAACCAGCAGTAGTCGGTGCGGAAAGTATTTACGTTAATGAAGAAGAAGGCTATCTCAAAGTTGGCGACGTAATCGTTAAAGAAGGTGAATGGTTGTCAATAGATGGAACTACTGGAGAAGTGTTCCTTGGAAAGATTACGACGGTTAAACCACAAGGTCTTGAAGGACCAGTTGCCGAACTACTCTCATGGGCAGACGAATTCAGAAAACTTGGAGTTAGAGCAAACGCTGACGTTCCAAGAGATGCAAAAGTTGCGAGAGAATTCGGAGCAGAAGGTATCGGACTCTGCAGAACTGAACATATGTTCTTTGAAAAGGACAGAATACCAAAGGTTAGAAGAATGATAGTCGCGAGAACAAAAGAAGAAAGAGAAGCAGCACTCGCAGAACTTCTTCCACTCCAAAAAGAAGATTTCAAAGGTCTGTTCAGAGAAATGAAGGGTTACCCAGTTACAATAAGACTTATCGACCCACCACTACACGAGTTCTTGCCACAAGAGGAAGAACAGATGGCAGAAGTTGCTCAGCAGATTGGTATTTCTGTTGAAGAACTCAAGAAAGTTGTTGAACAACTCCACGAGCTTAACCCAATGCTCGGACACAGGGGCGTAAGGCTTGTCATCACATACCCAGAGATTGCTGTAATGCAAACAAAAGCAATCATCCTTGCAGCTATTGAACTTAAGAAAGAGGAAGGTATCGAAGTTGTTCCGGAAATAATGATACCTCTTGTAGGCCATGTCAACGAACTTAAATACATAAAACAAGTTGTTATGGAAACAGCAGACGCACTCATTAAAGAACACGGTGTTGACCTCAAGTACCTCGTTGGAACAATGATAGAGGTTCCAAGAGCAGCAGTTACAGCAGACCAGATTGCTCAGGAAGCTGACTTCTTCAGCTTTGGTACAAACGACCTTACACAGATGACATTCGGATTCAGCAGAGATGACGTTGGAAAGTTCTTGCCAGAATACCTTGAAAAAGGCATACTTGAACACGACCCATTCAAACACATCGATACACAAGGTGTTGGTCAACTCGTCAAATTAGCTACAGAAAAAGGTAAGGAAGTTAAACCAACACTCAAATGTGGAGTCTGTGGTGAGCACGGTGGAGATCCAAAATCCATCGAATTCTTTGCCACAACAAAACTTGACTACGTCAGCGCATCACCATACAGAATTCCAGTTGCTAGACTTGCAGCTGCTCAAGCAAGTATTAAATACAGAAGCTAATAATCCTCAAATTGTATGGGGCGCTTTTGCGCCCCTTATATTTCTTAAGATGCTACTTTTATCTTCTATCAAACGGAGTGATATCCAATGGTGGCTTTGATACTTTCCATAGTTGCTTCCATAGCTGTGTTCTATTTGACAAGAAACCCCGGTTATTTTTCCCTCATACTTGTAGGATTATACTTCGCGTTTAGGAAAAGCGACCGTGCGGAGTCCTTAGCAGGGTTAAATCTTCTTCTAATTGGTGCGATAGCAATATTTGGCAGGTTTCGGCCATATAGTTCGGAAGGGCTGAATTTCGTTGTTTGTGGAACATTTCTTTCAATTTTCTATGACATACTCAAAACTTGGTATAGTCTTATTCCAATGATGTTATTGACCGGAATGGGTATAGGTGCGATAGGAGCCCATAAATTTGGTGTTAAAGGATACCTGCTCGGACTTATTCTCATTCCGGTTATTTTAAGAGAATATTCAATTCAAAAAAGATATAAAACTGACGACGAAGATAATGAATAAAAATGTTGGGGGTTATCGGTATGAAAGTACTCATACTTGCTGCTGGATTAGGCAAAAGGATGAAGTCAAAATACCCAAAGGTAGTTCACAAGATACTAGGTAAGCCGATGATAAACTGGGTTGTGGACTTGGGAAAGAAATTTGGAGAAGTAGGCGTTGTGGTTGGTCACAAGGCGGAGATTGTGAAGTCTTATCTCCCAGCAGATGTTAAAACGTACATTCAAGAGCCGCAACTTGGGACAGGACATGCGGTAATGTGTGCTAAAGAGTTTATATCACCAAGCGACAATGTACTGATACTCTATGGTGATGTCCCTCTTCTAAAGGAGGAAACAATTCAAAGACTTTTAGAAACTCATACGAATGCCAGAGCGGATGTTACAGTCTTAACGTTCATTGCAGATGACCCTACCGGATATGGAAGAATCGTTAGGGAAAATGGAAAGATTAGAATTGTCGAACACAAGGATGCTAATGAGGAGCAACTAAAGATAAAAGAAGTCAACAGTGGAATTTACATATTTTCTGGAAAGTTCTTGCTGGATAACATAGATAAGCTCTCTAACAACAATGCACAAGGTGAGTACTATTTGACAGATTTAGTTGAAATGGCAAAGAATGTTGAAACAGTATTGTTAGATGACCCCGCGCAAGTATCTGGTGTAAACGATAGAGTTCAGCTTTCCCAGCTTGAGGCTATTGCAAGAGAAAGAATTCTGAAAGAGTTGATGCTTTCGGGAGTTACAATAGTAGATCCCAGTTCCACATTCATAGGACCGGATGTGAAAATAGGTATTGACACGATAATTCATCCATTTACAATTTTAGAAGGAGAAATCACCATTGGTGAGGACTGTGAGATAGGACCATACACTCGAATAAAGAATTCAATACTTGGGAACAACGTAAAAGTGGTACGTTCAGAAGTTGAAGGTGCAGTTGTAGAAGATAACGTATCTGTTGGACCGTTCTCAAGGTTGAGAGAGGGAACGATTTTAAAAGAGAATGTAAAAATTGGAAACTTCGTGGAAACGAAGAAATCTACGATAGGAAAGAACTCAAAAGCACAGCATCTCACTTACTTGGGGGATGCAACTGTTGGCGAAGACGTAAACATTGGAGCCGGAACTATCACTTGCAATTACGATGGTTACAAAAAATACCAGACATTTATCGGTGATAGTGCATTTATAGGTAGTAATTCTTCGCTAGTTGCACCTGTTAAAATAGGAAAAGGTGCAATTGTAGGTGCAGGTTCGGTTATCACTGAAGACGTTCCTGATGATGCTCTGGCACTTGGAAGGGCGAGACAAGTTATTAAAGAAAACTGGGCAAAGCTGAAAAGGGAGGCCATGAAAAATGCAAATCACAAGGAATGAAATGAAGATTTTCACTGGCAATGCGAACAAGGTCTTGGCAGAAAAGGTTGCTAGCTACATTGGTATGAGACTTGGAGACATTACGGTCGGAAGGTTTGCGGATGGTGAAATCAACGTTCGTATAGAAGAAACAGTACGTGGCCACGATGTCTTTGTTATCCAGCCTACTTGCCCACCGGTTAACGAAAATTTAATGGAATTGTTAGTTATGATAGATGCGTTTAAACGGGCTTCTGCAAATAGCATAGCAGTTGTAATTCCGTACTATGGTTATGCGAGGCAAGATAGAAAGGCAAAAGGTAGAGACCCGATTACAGCAAAGCTCGTTGCCAATTTGCTCACAGTTGCAGGCGCAACTCGTGTGATGACTGTTGACTTACACGCCGAACAAGTTCAAGGATTTTTCGATATTCCTGTTGACAACCTTTGGAGCTTTCCCGTGTTTCTTGAGACACTAAGCAAAGATGGGATATTGACCGACGATGCTGTTATCGTTTCACCGGATGTGGGTGGAGTTAAACGAGCGCGACAAATAGCTGAAAGGGTGGGCCTCCCTCTTGCAATACTTGACAAAAGACGTCCAAAAGACAATGTAGCTGAAATTCTTAACATAATTGGTGATGTTAAGGATAAGACTGCGATTATCGTAGATGACATCGTTGATACTGCACGTTCCTTGGTTGAAGGTGCAAATGCTGTAAAAAACGCAGGAGCGAAGAGAGTGATTGCTTGTATAACACATCCGGTTCTCTCATCTGGTGCAGTTGAAAGAATTGAGAACTCGAGTATTGAAAAGATTTATATTAGTGATACAATATATCATCAGAGTCTACCTAACAAGTTCCATGTTGTTTCCGTGGCACCTTTGCTTGGGGAAGCGATAATTAGGGTTAGAAAGAATCTCTCAGTCAGTATACTCTTCAAATAACTCTAACCCGGTTGAGGAAAAAATAAAAAGATAATATAAACCTTAAAAATAAAAAAGAAGGAGGAGTTGACATGGAGCACGTAGTTAACGCGCAACTAAGATCTATTGTTGGTAAAAAGCGCGCAGTTAGAAGATTGAGAGCACAGGGTGTTATACCTGCTATTGCGTACGGACCTGGAGTCGAGAAACCAGTTAGCTTGGCTTTGGAAAAGAACAGCTTCTTAAAGCTTTTTAAAGAAGTCACAGAGTCGACACCACTAACACTTGTTGTGAAAGATGAAAACGGAAAAGAAGTTCTCAAACATATGGCGTTCATAAAAATGGTCCAATACGACAAGGTTACAGATGAAGTTAGGCATGTTGACTTTTACATCCCCGAAGCTCACCACAAGATGAAGATTAACGTTCCACTACACATCGTTGGCAAGGCAATAGGTGTTGAAAAAGGTGGTATCTTGGAAGTTATCCACCACGAAGTTGTAGTTGAAGCACTGCCCGATAGAATACCTGAGACAATAGAAATCGACGTGACAAGCTTAGACCTTGGAGATTCACTGAGGGTTAAAGATGTTAAGCTTCCTGAGGGCGTTAAAATTGATATGGAACCAGAAGATGTTTTGATAACAATAGTTGTGCCAAGGGGACTTGAAGTAGAAGAAACTACAACACCAACCGAGACTTCTGAACCTGAAGTTCTCAAGAAAGGTAAGAAAGAAGAGGAAGAAGAATAATTCACTTAAAGAGCACACTGTGAAAAGTCCCCCGCAGGGGGACTTTTCGTTAGTTTGGTGTTATACTCGGATATTTGGATTACAAGGTAAGGGAGGAACTGACGTTGATAATAATAGGGTTGGGAAACCCGGGTGAAAAATACGCAAATACTCGCCACAACGTTGGATTCATGGTTTTAGATAGATTGAGTAAGTCATGGAAGTCTGGACCAAATTATCTTTATTCAGATATCAACATTTCTGGGCAGAAGGTAAAGTTGGTCAAGCCTTTGACCTATATGAATTTGAGTGGAGAGGTATTTAAATACTTACCACATGATGATATAATAGTAGTGTATGACGACCTCGATTTACCATTGGGAAGAATTAGAATCCGCAAAGATGGTAGTGCAGGTGGACATAACGGAATTAAATCAATAATATCGTACATCGGTCAAGATTTTCCAAGAGTAAGGATAGGCATTGGACCGAAACCAAAAGAAGTTGATGCTGCGGATTACGTTCTTTCAGATTTCTCGCCGGAAGAATTTGAAAAGCTACGTAAGGTTATTGACCTAACACTACAAGCAATAGAGACAATTGTTTCTGAAGGCATTGATAAAGCGATGAACAAATACAATTCAATTCAAATCGAGTAACTCGAGTAACGTGCGAATGCCAAAAGATTATAAACAAAGACTTAAAGAATTTGAGAAGGTGATAAATTGGAAAAGGAAAAGTGCATCAGATGTGGCAACAAGGCGGAAATACATCAAAATGTTTACGTTGACGGAACTGTAAAGAAGATATCATATTGTAAGGCTTGTGTTAAAGAGTTACTGAAGTACGAAGTTGAGCGATACACACGTGCTGGCTTGCAAACCATATTGTCACACAAAAATCTTATGGAAGAATCTCCAGCGAAGAACAGGAAATTTGTTTTTTCCCTGGAGTTTTTGTATTCTGAACAACCCAGCACCATTCAGTTAACGATGTTTCCCAAAGATTCAAACATTTACGGCAAGGTGGTCACCGACATTCAGAAGCGTCGACTAACGTTGCTTAACCATAAATTAAAAAAGGCTCTGAGGAGAGAAGACTACAAAGAAGCCAAGAAACTTAAAAAGATAATAGATGAAATCGACAGAAGATTAAAACAACAGCCCTGGTGAGAATCAAACGTTTCATAGCTAAAACCAGGGCTGTTTTTTTAAATACATTAAGAGAAAATATAGTTCATTGCTGAAAATATCATCATTCCAGCTACAACATACCTTATAACCTTCTTATTCACTCGTGTGTTCAAATAAGAGCCGACGTATCCTCCAACAAAGGAACCAGCGCCAAGAATTAACCCTGGAACAAATTCGACTTTGTTCTTAAGTGAAAACAAGGTCAATGAGAAAACCGTAAAAATGAGTGTCAGGAATATCTTCATCGCATTTGCCTTTCTCACATCGTAACCTTCCAAAAGTGTTAATGCATAGATTAAGAAAAATCCAACCCCTGCTTGGATATACCCGCCGTAGATTCCTATAAGAAAGAAGATCACAAAACTGAAAATTCTGTTTGATTTCTTTCTCCTTCCCTCTTCCCAAACCTTAGGTGTAAACAATACAAAGTAAGACATAATGATAAATATAATTCCAACACTCAGCTTAACTAACTTTTCAGGAAGGCTCAGGACTATTGATGTACCTAATATAGCTCCCATTATCGTTGGAAGAGTTATAATAAGAGCATTTTTCAGGTCCAATTCTTTTTTAACCAAAAAGCGCCATGTTGCCGAGATGTTTTGTAAAAGTATGCCTATTCTGTTGGTTCCATTAGCCACGGTTGGACTTAGACCATACAAACCGAGTATTGGAAGCGTGAGAAAAGAACCACCACCTGCCAGAACATTGACTACTCCTGAAAAAAACCCTCCTAAAAACAACAACAATTCAATCACTCAGAACACCTCCAAGAATTTCGTAAGCAATTTGATAAGGTTTTCCAAATCATTTAGGTTAATCATCTCAACTTGAGAATGCAGATATCTCACAGGCACACTCAAAGCAACCATGGGCACACCTTTCTCAACGAAAACACTAGCATCATTGCCACCACCAGTTACACCAATTTGTATCGGTATTCCTTCCTTGTGTGCCAATGAAACAATGAATTTGGTAATCTCGTAGCTGGATATGGAGCTATTATCGAAAGCCCTTACCACAGGTCCTTTTCCAAGTTCAATGTGAGCATTTTGTTTACTACAACATGCAAAAGAATCGATTGCAATAGCTAAGTCGGGATTATATATACTTGCGAGAGCTTTTGCACCACGAAGCCCAACTTCCTCTTGTACTGTCCAGGCAAAGACAACTGTTGAACGTGGATGAACATTACGTGAGACTTCAATAAGTGTGAAACAACCAAACCTGTCATCTAAGCTTCTCATTGCCAAGTAATCATAGTTCAATAAAGCGTAAGTTTTCCTAAAGACTACATAATCCATAACATCAATTCCCAATTCTACAAGTTCATTCATACTTTTAGCACCGACATCGACAACCTTTTCAAAAGCTCCTCCGTCTGCTTTAAGATGAGGTGGAACTGCACCAATTACGCCGTCAATCACACCGGTTTTCGTAAATACCTGAACAAAAGAACCGGGTAAAGTTTCTTCAACGATTCCTCCAACGTTCTTTACTTCTAATTTCCCGTCTGCCCTAAGTGAGGAAACATAAAAACCTATCTCATCCATGTGTGCCATTAAGAGTACCTCTTTTTCATTGGACAAACCTTTCTTCTCAAAGATTAAATTCCCAATCTTGTCAGTCTTTAGCTCAGATTTCTCTACACCTAACATAACAGAGATTTTCTCTCTTACACGTTCTTCCCTACCAGATACACCAGGTACTTCGCATAACTCGATTAGTTCACTATGGTCAAATAATCTACGTTTCACTCTAATCCCCCCTATCACTTCTCTGCACGCATTTAAAATTATACCACAAATTCATTCGCTTTCCGAATTGTTTTTTTACACAAAATAATTTGAATACTTGACAAAAATATTTGCTAACTATAAAATATATTTGCACTAGGACAAAATATGTAAAAGCGGGAGGGACCAGATTTATGTCAGAAGAGCTGTACAAGTATGAGAAAAGAAATTTAGCGTTGATAATTAGTGGGCGATTCGAATCTGTTTTAGGTGCAGCGGCTTTGCTTGTAGCTATGCCGTTGTATATTTTAGATAAGACGGGTTCGGGAACAATGATGGGGATATTCACGGTTCTTGGAATATTACCACGATTGTTTTCAACACCTATTGGAGGAGTTATTGGAGATAGGCTTAACAGAAAGACTATTATGGTTCTTCTTGATGAACTGAGAGGACTGTTGTTATTTATTCTATGGCTTATTGCTATTAATAACAGGATGAATGTAGGGGTGCTTCTTGTGTTTAGAGCAATCCTTTCGTTCTGTGACGGGCTTTTCGATGGGCCTACCGGAGCCATGTTTGGAGATGTTGTGAGGAAAGAAAATCTCAAAAGGGCAACATCGTTAAATGCCATGGCAAATAGTGGGGCTAACATTATTGGACCTATCGTTGGCTCTATGTTATACGGTTACTACGGATTGACTAATGTCCTTCTTATGACGTCGGTATTATACATATTATCAGGAGTCAGTGAAATGTTCATTATTTATAATCATCATCCCAAAGAAGGAAGAGTTAATTTTGTTGGTGAGCTCTCTGAAGGAATCAAATTTGTTGTTAAAAACCGAGGGTTAAAGTTCCTATTTACTTTTGCTATAGTAATAAACTTCCTTATGTCACCTCTCTTTAGTGTTGTATTCCCGTATATTCTTCGAACAGTACTAAAGTTTTCCGCAACACAATTTGGTACATTACAAGTCTTTGGAACAATAGGAGCGTTATTAGGAAATATAGCAATTATGTTCTTTCTTCATAAATTTAGCTCCAAATTTCTAATATCTTGGGGGCTATTACTTGGACAAACATTTACGGTGCTTTTCTCTGTATTTATTATGCCCTATTTTGGGCTTGGCAAGGAAACATTGTACATGTTCTTCATCGCTGGCACAGTTGTCGTTAGTTTCTTCAATGTATTGGTCAATATTCCGATTAGTGCAAATCTTCAAATGCTAGTTCCATCTGAGTTGCGCTCAAGGGTCTTTTCCGTTTTGTCACTTTTTGCGATTGGAAGTGTTCCAATTTCATCTGCATTGTATGGGTATCTTCTTGACAGAATTGATGCATTTTGGTTCTTCTTGACAGTGAATATCATTTCTACGATTGTAATTGTTGGCTTTCTTATTAAGGCTCCAGACGAGGCTTATGACCCAAATCTTGCAGTGCAGCAAAATGCTTGAACAGTCATAAATATATTGTTTAATTTTATACTTTGTGTTAGAATACTTATAGGTAGGGCATTACTAAAGTTGGGGGTGTCAGTATTATCCTGGCTCAGGAATTCTTAAAGGGAACAATTCTTAGCACACTGGCTGGACTTTCAACTGTGCTTGGTGCAGTACCGTTGCTATTATTTCACAAACACCTTGGAGAAAAGGTTATCGATTCGTTGATGGGTATGGCTGCAGGCATAATGCTTGCAGCAAGTGCTTTTAGTTTAGCAGGTCCTTCGCTTGAAATAGGTGGAGTTTTACGCTTTACCATAGGTTTCTTGCTTGGTGCAGTTCTTGTAGATTTAATGGATAAGTATTCGCCACATGAACATTTTTTGAAAGGTCACGAAGGAGCAGATGTTAAGAGACTGTCAAAGATATGGCTCTTCGTAATAGCTATAACAATTCACAACTTCCCAGAAGGTATGGCGGTTGGCATAAGTGGGTACACTCCTGAAGCGCTGAGCGTTGCAGTAGCTATTGGTGCACAGAATATTCCAGAAGGGGCTGCTACAATGATTGCGTTAATGAATGCGGGATATTCAATACCGTTTTCATTATTAATTACCTTGCTAACTGGTGTTGTTGAAATTCTCGGTGGAATATTTGGTGCAGGACTGATATTAATTAGCAAAGGACTTTTACCATATATGTTGGCATTTGCAGCAGGTGCTATGGTGTTTGTTGTGAGCGATGAGGTTATACCTGAGACACATTTACGTGGAAATGAACGGCTATCTACTTACTTTCTCATATTCGGTTTTTTAATCATGTCTGCTCTTGATGTTGTGCTTGGCTGAGCAGGACATTATTTTTTGGAAGGAACATATAACTTGCTTTGTCTTTTCCGGTTTTTTTCGATATATAGAGTAGGTCGTCCGCTGCTTTCAACACTTCAGTCGGGGATTCATAACCTTCCGAACTCACAACACCACAAGAAATGGTGCATTTACCGTGTGGGAATTGAGTGTTTCTAACTCTAGCTAAGATTTTCTCAATTAAGTCAACAACCTCGTCGCTGTTCGACACCTTTGTTATGATAAGACAGAATTCTTCTCCACCATACCTTCCTGCTATACCTTTTCCTGATATCTCCTCTTTCAGAATCGCTGCAACAATCTTTAATACCTCGTCACCCACTAAATGTCCGTATGTATCGTTCACCTTTTTAAAGTTGTCAATATCGAACATTGCAACGTAATATATCGTTCTGTTTATTTTGGCCAGGTTATGAGTCTCTTCAAGGAATCTCAATAGTTCCTTCTTATTGAATAGTCCCGTTAAGCCGTCAACGGTAGATGCAACCTTGAGTTCCCTGAAAATATTCAATGTATTAAAAAGAAGTGATAAGCTTTCACTTGCTTCATTTAAAACTTTGTTCAAACTCCACCTATCTGTTGGATTTGTATATGCGATTAGTCCTATTTCACTCTCTTGATATTTGATAACAACGGTTTCCAAACCATCTACGTTGAATTCCGAACCAAAATTACCAAAGTAAGACCAATTGGAAGGCTCTAATGGTTTTTCAAACGAACTCAGCAACTTTTCTTTACTCATCATTTTACTTAACGGCAAGCCAAAATTGTAAATTCGCCCCTCAACTGGTGATAAAAGAAGGAAAGCAAGCCCAGTAAAACGGGAGAAGAATTCTAAAAAATTCTTGAGTTGCTGGATGACGTAAAGTTCATCTCTTGCGAATTGAATGAGAGAAAGTATCTCTCTGTTCAGTATTTCTGTTCGCATCTTTTGTTCGAGAACATCATAGATACTTGTTGCGTAAAACATTTCTTTTGCCTTAGAAGAAGAGTATCCACCAGAAAGAAATCCTTGAAGTTCTTTTTCAAGCACGTCTTTTGAAAGAAGTTTAGAGATAAATTTGTTCGCACCGCTATGCGCAGCCCAGAACTCATTTATGACATCATCAGAACCAGTTAAAACAGCGATACCCGCGTTTTTAAACGCGGGTATCGACCTAAGATAAAGGGACATTTGAAGACCTGATATTCCAGGCATATTGTAGTCGGTAATGATTATATCTGGTAGCTCTTTTAAGGCAATTTCTATACCTTTTGTTCCATCCTCAGCAGCAATTATCTGTTTTACTCCTAATTTCTCTAGGATACTTTGAAGAACCATCCTCCAAAATTTACTGTCGTCAACTATAAGGACTTTCTTGTCCATTTTACTACCAACGCCCCTCAAAACCAGTATGCTTTTCTAATACTACTTAAATTATACCACATTTTTCTCTCTTTCCAAAACCTGTCCTTCGAATCTCTTAATATCAAGGTAAGAAATATCTGTGTGTAGCGTTTTCCCGAAAACTATCAATTCGGCAAGTGCTTCACCAACAGCAGGTGCTACCATGAAACCATGGCCTGAATAGCCTACTGCGTAATAATATCCTTTTACCTTTTCGCTTGCACCAATTATCGGCTGAGCATCAGGTGACATGTTGTACATTCCACTCCAGTGTCGTATTATCCTGACATTTTTTAGGAATGGGAAAATCTTAACCATTTTACTTGCTAGCTCTTTTTCAAATTTGTACGTGACGTTGAAGTTAAGTCCTGGTTTTTCATCTTTATCACCTTGTCCCATTATGAATTGTCCATGGAGGGTCTGACGCATGTAAAAATTACCGGAAAAGCTTATTGCCATCATTGGGAAGAAGTTTTCTAAAGGCTCGGTCACCAAAATTTGATGTCTGTAACTCTCGGTCATAAGGTCAACACCGACAAGTTTTGAGACCTCATTTGACCATGGTCCAGAGGCATTGACGACTATATCACATGCAAAATAACCTGCTGTCGTATCGATGCCTATAACTTTCCCGTTTGCAACATCAATATTCTTTACTTCTGTGTGGGTATATATGTGTCCACCCATTCTTCTAATTGCTTGTGCATAACCAATAACAGCTTTGTGCGGATTGGCATGACCATCCGTTTGGCAGAATGTAGCCATAACCAACCCTTCGGTGTTTATGTACGGGTATCTTTCAGAAACCTGTTTAGGAGTAAGAATTTCTACGTTTAGTCCTTCTTCACGTTGCATTTTAACGTTCTTTTCAAATTGTTCAGCTTCTTCTTCGCTATATGAGAGCACCAAATAGCCACCCTGTTTGTATTCTATATCCATACCAACATCTTCTTTGAATCTTTCGAATAATTTAACACTTCTCATTGCTAAACGCACATTTGGTCTAGTCGACCATTGTTGTCTAATTCCGCCAGCGCATCTACCCGTTGAGCCTGATGAAAGGTAGGATTTTTCGAATATGGCAACAGAAGTTTTTCCAAGTTTGCACAAGAAATACCCCAACGCAGTTCCTGTTATACCCCCACCTATTATGCATACATCATACTTTTTAACTTCACTCATCTTTGACACCCCCTTGTATGTTGCCAGAAATCTCACTGTTCTCAGTCAATTCGGACTTGACCACAGCTTCAAATGGAGTCGGCATTGTTGGGGGGCGGTAGGCTCCAAGTTCTATTTCAGAAATAGGTCTACCTGTCTTCTCTGAAAGGATTTGTAAAGTTAAAGTCCTGCAGGTCTTTCCACCACACGGTCCCATACCTATTCTTAGTACTCGTCTAAGTTCTTCGTAATCTGTAATGCCCATGTCTATAACTCTTTCGATATCTTCTTTTGTTATTTCCTCGCATCTACAGATAAATTCCTCTGACTTAGCCGGTATTCGGAAGCTTCTAACTACATCTTCGTATCCTTTTGGCACTCTGAGAAATATTATGTGTGTTTTTCCCTTGTTGTTTAGAACCACATGGTCTATTTCTCCATCGCCAACGTCCTTACCTTCTCTGTCTAAAAGTTTTACTTTCATACTGCTTTCAGGTATTGGAAGTAGCTCGTATGGGATACCAACAAGAGAGTACTCATCCTTCTCCTGAACCATAAATATTGCAAGCCCCGGGCATTTCATAACACACACACCGCAACCGATACACTTGGTATAATCTATTTGTGGTATGCCGTTAATATTAGCACCGACACTTATGGCTCCCGTTGGACAAGACGTTTCACATGGATTGCAAGGTATAGCTTGTGGACATTCTATAACCGCCCTTAATTTTCCTATCGGTCCTTTGTCAATTTGTTGTTCTTCCCTGTATCCACCTTCAGGAAACACAATTCCCATCTTTCTTAGTCCGTCCCTAACCTTTTTGGAGAAAGGACCTCTTCTAAACTCTTCGAGCTCTTTTTTCATCTTTTTAATCTTTTCTTCAAATGATTTTCCCGTTAGTTCTTGTGCAATATTGTAACCGGCAATGTATCCTTCAATCATAGCAGTCGTTGCTTCTTCTATTCCAGAGAGGTCTCCAGCGACAAATACATTGTGTACGGTTGTTCTCATGTTCTCGTCACGCAAAGGCACATACCCTCCTAATTCGGGTATGTAAACAAGTTTTGCGCCAGTTTGAGCAACAAGCTCAACATTTGGTTGCAAACCAACAGCCAGGCATATGGCATCAACAACAAATTCTTTTTCCGTTCCCAGTATGGGTTTAAATCTCTCATCAACTTCGGCCACAACTGCACCTTGGACCTTGTCTTTCCCTATCGCCTCAAGAATCGTATGTCTAAGCAATATTGGTATTCCAAGCCTTTTGACTTTATTCGCGTGAACGGCGTATCCACCAACGTGTGATGAAGCCTCAACAATAGCTTTTACTGTCGCACCAGCCTGGACTAACTGATATGCAACGATAAGCCCTATATTACCTGCACCGACTATAAGGAACGATTGACCTGGGAGAACTCTGTATTGGTTCATCAGCGTTTGAACAGCACCTGCTCCATAAACACCTGGAAGTGTATTATTTTTGAATGCTAGAAACTTTTCCGTTGCTCCGGTTGCAATTAGCAGATAATCTGCTAAATACTCATTCACAATGTTGTTTACTCTATCGTAAACAGTTATTGCGTCTTCATATATACCTGTTACTGTTGCTTGCTGTATTATTTCAACTCCAAGACTTTTAACTTTTTTGACAAGTAAGTTTCCAATTTCAAACCCTCTCACTGAGGCGTAGAATCCTTCGTGACCAAAGAATTTGTGTGTTTGTTTTGGAAGTTGACCACCAGGTTCGATTCCTTCGTCTATAATTACCACATCTTTACCATCACCAACAGATTCTGCTATAGCAATTGCTCCAGTTAATCCAGCTGGTCCTGAACCGACAACGAGTGCTTTTACGTGCCTTACCATTTCGGTTTCCCCCTTCCAACCTGCATTTTGACATGCATACCTTCTCTTACGGGGGTTATACAAGCTCTAACGTTAGGAATCCCGTCAACTTCCACAAGGCAGGCTGAACACTTACCTATAGCACAGAAAAAACCTCTAGGATGGTTGTGCTCCGTGAAACCGAAAACATCAAAGCCGTTTGCAATAAGAGCACTTGCAATCGTATCTTCCGAAGTTGCGTAAACAATTTGCCCTTCAAAGTAGAACGTTAAGTAAGTTTTCTCACTTGGAACACTAAGAATAGGATGTTCCTTTATCCGCATGTTGCAGCCACTCCCCTTCCCACAGAGTGTTGAGTTTTTTTCATGAAAAGTTTAATTCTCGAACGTTTTTCAACAAAATTATAATCCTTAAGACCCCACTGTAAAAAATCCCGAAATCGTTCGCTATAAGAATCTTATAACGTTTTATTGTTTAGACCATTTAATACCGAGAGTTTACTTAATTTTTTTCAAAATACCAACACAATTGAGAAAAGCGAAATCTGTGCTATAATTTAACCGTAGGCGATGATTATATGACATGCTAAGAGGTGAAATAGGCGGTGGTTAAAAGAAATGCGAAAGTTATTTTAAAGAAAGACATCAAACGTCGTGTATTTAATGGACATCCTTGGGTCTACGATAACGAAATTGAAAAGATAGAAGGCAGTTTTGAGGATGGAGATATAGTCCTTGTATACACTTTCGCAAATCAGTTTTTGGGGATTGGATACATCAATACAAAATCTAAGATAACGGTCAGATTGCTTTCAAGAAAACCGGTGGAAATTAACCGGGAATTTATAAAGAATAGAATTTTGCAAGCAATAAGAAATAGATACAATATCACAAAAGAGAATGCTTACAGAGTTGTCTTTGGTGAAGCTGACGGATTACCTGGACTCATTGTGGATAAGTTCGATGAATATCTTACAATTCAATTTAATACACTTGGAATAAACAGGCTTAAAAACCTCATTTTGGAAGTCCTCGTTGAAATTTTCTCACCGGCAGGTATATTTGAAAGAACCGAGGGAAATGCTGTTAAGAAAGAAGGTCTTGAAGAATTCTCAGGTTGGATTTACGGCTCTGGTCCAGAACTCATACCATTTGAGATAAACGGGATAAAGTTCTTGGCTGATACAAAAGGACAAAAGACGGGAGCGTTCTTAGACCAACGTGAGAATGCAAGAAAACTCAGAGAGTTTGCCTATGACAAGATTTGTCTCGATTGTTTTTCGTATACCGGAAATTTTGGAATGCACTTACTTAGTGGTGGAGCAAAGCACGTAACTTTTGTAGACTACTCAGAGCGTGCGATTGAAGTAGCAAGAGAAATTGCAAAATTAAATGGTTTTGATAAAGATAGAATGGACTTTGTCGTTGCAAATGCTTTTGATTACTTGAAGTACAGTTATGAGAAAGCAAAAAAATACGATATAGTAGTACTTGACCCTCCGTCTTTCGCTAAGAGTGCCTCAAGTCGTGATGCAGCGTTTAAGGGCTATAAAGAAATTAACTATAGAAGTATGAAACTACTGAAAAGCGAAGGTTTACTTGCCACGGCTTCCTGTACGCAAGTTGTATCCCAGAGCGAATTTGAGTCTATTTTGGTTGATGCTGCTATTGATGCTAAAGTTCTTTTGAGGTTAATTTACAGAGGTGGCCAGCCTGTTGACCATCCACAAGTTTACAATATTCTTGAAACGATGTATCTGAAATTCTTGATTCTACAGGTCTCGCCAATAAATAACTGAACGTTTTTATAATTAATCACGTTTGGTTGATTAACCCTTAAGCAGTATCAAGTAGATTATCTGGGGGTAAGATGCTATGAGAAGAAATTTACTGACAGTTATTCTATTATCTTTCTTGTTCGCTACACTACTATTTTCTGGGGCTCTTATCGTTACAACTTCAGGTATTGTCGATGAAGCTGGTAATGTTATCAGGAACGTATCAGCTTTGGATGTCCTCTTCGACGGTACGCAATATTACTACGTTGCAGGTGATGGTATTTACTCTCTTAATGGGAAAACTAAAATAGACATTAAAAATGCGCAGCGTGTAGGGATTAACTATGTATTATCAAACTCGAAAGTGTACAAGATAGAAAAAGGTTCAGCAACAAGTATAGGAACAATATCGTCAAAGATGAAGAGTGTTTACGTTGTGTCAGACTACATAATTGGAATCGAGAGTAACCAAATAGTATGTTACTATGCTGGCAACGTTGTATGGTCCATGCCAACAAACGCGAATTCCATTAAGATTTCCGAACAATACATGGCAGTTTTTGGCTCGCAAACGCAACTTTTTAACATTTCAAATGTTAGGTTTTTGAAGCTCGAAAGAATCTACCCGAAGTTTTCAGATTACGTCTACTTTTCTGGTTATCATGTCTTTAGTGATGGGAGTAAGATTTACTTCTACCGAGGTTCGGCAAGGTTAAGCACTACTTTTCCATACAAAGGAGCACTTTTTACAGATGGAAGGTACCTGTATTCTGGAAATTTGTTGATTACTGCTGACCTTGTACAAAAAGAGTTGAAATTTACCGTAAAATCTCTTGCCCCTGTTTATACTGGTGAGGAAGAGGAAGAGGAAGAGGAAGAGACTACTGTTGTTCAAGAACCAGTAACGGTTCAGTCGCAACTTCCAACCCAACAATCAACTGCTCCTTCGACTTCACAAAATGAATCTATCGAAGAACAACAAAAAAAGGAAGAGACAACTATTGTAAAACCTTCTGAGACTCAACAACAACCAAAAGCTCCAAAATTATACGAACTTCTATGGAAAGTGGTCTTAAATGATTCTATTTCTGGCAAACCTGCTGTAAAAGGAACTGTTTCATATGTGCCTACAACGAAGGGCACGGTTATCACAATCGATGGTGGGAAGATAGTTTGGTCGTACCGAACCAACTTTGTTATAACTGGGCATATTACAATTGGTAATCATATATACGTTGGGTCATGGGATGATACCGTCTATGCATTAAAAGAAGATGGAACACTTGCATGGAAACTTTCACTTGACAGTGATATCGCTTACGGTCCTGCTTGGGATGGATATTTGCTCTACGTGGTTACAGATAAAGGAACGCTTTATGTTATCAAAGATGAAGGAAAAACAGGAACCATAAAAAGCTCGTACAAAGTAGGGACCTATCCTTCAATACCGCCATCGGTGTCTCTTGCTGGAAAGGTTTATGTTGTTGACGGTGCTGGGAATCTTTGGAGGGATAAGAACATAGATGGTTTTGCAGGGAAACCTAAAAACCTACCGATATACTCAGAAACGCCTTACGTTAGTAAACAATTAGGTTTTTCACTTATAGACGAATATGGAAACGTTTATGAATTCATACCTATGAAAGAAGGCACAGTTGTTTTTAAAGAAAAGAACAATTTCTTGACTATTTCGGCCGAAATCACTGATGCTATTCTAGGAAAAGAAAAGCTCTATGTTATCGATTCAACTGGCAAATTCCAGGTTATTGATAAAAACACTAAGAAAGTTTTGTTTACAGATAGCGTTCCGAATGGAAAATACATAAGTTTAAGTAATGGTTACTTATTTGTCTTTGGTAAAGAAGTGAGATGCTATTATGTTAACGATACGCCTTCTGGATATTGGAACAGTCTCTATGGAAACCCGATGAACTGGAATTCTGCCGTTAAATAACCCATTGCAAGTTTAAAGAACTATTTTCAAAAGGCTGAGGTGAGTTTTTGAAACGCTTCCTTGGTGAGTTCAATTACTATGCAGTATGTGTCCCTGTGTATGAACGTAAAATTCTTTTTGAAGTAAGGTCGGAAAACATTCCCCAGCCGTTGGAAGTATCGTTTCCAGGTGGACACATTGAAGAAAATGAACAACCATATGAAGCAGCCTTAAGGGAGCTTAAAGAAGAGACAGGACTCCAGACTGTTAAATTACTTTTCGAAGTAGAACCACTTATCACGCCTTTCAATTCGGTAGTATACCCATTTGTTGTTTCTGTAGACCTAAATGAACTTTGTATAAACCCAAGTGAGGTTAAGGAAATATTTTTAGTCCCTCTTGAACACTTCGAAAAACCTTACTCCATTGGTTATGTTGATGTGGAACTCAAACCACGTGAAGATTTTCCGTATCATCTCATACCTTTTGGAAGAGAATACAACTGGAAACGGGGGGTTTATAAGGTCATCTTTTATAAGTACGAAAATTATGTTATCTGGGGGTTAACTGCACGAATTGCTCAAAGGGTCTACGAGTTAATGAAAGGACAAGGGGGATAGGGGGATGTTTTTCAGCACGAAGTCGGCAGTTATTGTTGGTATAACTCCGCTTTTGGTAAATGTGGAGGTGGACATAAACCCACGAAGTGTAAAAAGAGATATCAACATTGTCGGACTACCAGATACCGCAGTTAAAGAGAGCAAGCAAAGAATTCTCAGTGCTTTCAAGAATTCAAATGTTTCTATGCCCGACGGGCTTATCACTGTTAACTTAGCGCCTGGAGATGTTAAAAAAGAAGGCACCTTTTTAGATTTTGCAATTGCGTTAGCTATTTTAGGAGCAGCAAAACACATACCTCCCTTCAACGCAGTTGTTATTGGAGAACTGGGTTTGGATGGGAGCGTCAAAAAAGTTAAAGGTGTCCTTCCTATATTGTTGGAATTTCAGAATCCTTCGACTACCTTTATCATCCCTTCGGATAATATCCCTGAAGCCGCAGCTACTAAAGCAAGATTCCTACCATTTAAGAATCTCTACGAAGCAGTCCAAGCAATAAAGACAGGAAACCTTCCTCAAGTTAAGTATGAAACACCGAGGTTTGATGTTGAAAACCACGAAGTGGATTTTTCGGATATTCGTGGACATTTAGTTCCAAAACGAGCTTTAGAAGTTGCAGCAAGCGGTGGACATAATGTATTGATGGTTGGACCACCAGGCACGGGAAAAACAATGTTTGCTCGAAGGTTTCCAACTATACTACCACCTATGAGTGAACAAGAAATTATCGAAACTTCGAAAATATATAGTGCTATTGGTCTGCTGGATTCAAAACTAATCACTAAAAGACCATTCAGAAGTCCGCACCATACATCGAGTGCGGTGGCTATAATTGGCGGAGGCACCAACGTCAAACCTGGAGAGGTAACACTTGCTCACAATGGTGTGTTGTTCTTGGATGAACTTCCCGAATTTAGGAGGGATGTTTTGGAGGCACTCCGCGAACCTCTTGAAGATGGAGTGGTTACTGTTTCTCGTTCAAAAGCCACGCATATCTTTCCTGCCAACTTTCAATTAATTGCGGCGATGAATCCGTGTCCATGTGGTTACTATGGAGACAAAGAAATAGCTTGCAAATGTTCTCCTTATGAAATTAGAAAATACTGGAAAAATATCTCAGGTCCGATACTTGATAGAATAGACATTCAGATTCAAGTTCCCAGGGTCTCGTACGAAGAGATGCGTGGAAAAATTTCACAGACAGACGGGGAATCGAGTGAGCAAATTCGTGAAAGGGTAATGAAAGCACGAGAAAAACAGATGCATAGATACAAAGAAGAGAATATAAAGCTAAACGCAAAGTTGACGCATAAGATGGTTGAGAAGTATATTAGACTGGACGACAAAGCAGAGGAGATTTTGAAACTTTTTGTCACAAAAAGCAAGCTTTCAGGAAGGGCTATAGATAAAATCTTGAAAGTTTCAAGAACCATCGCTGACCTCAATGGTGATGATATTGTCGACGCAAAAGCTGTTAGTGAGGCTCTGCATTACAGGTTGAGTAGCATTGAATTAGAATTTGTACTTTGATAACAGTTTTTAGAAAAGTTAGGGGGAGTTTGTATGGAAGAACTAAAGAATTACTACAAGCGTGTCGCAAAGTATTACAGTGCAGCTTCCTTGCTCTACTGGGATATGCAGACTTACATGCCAAAAGATGCAGGTCCTTACAGGGCAGAAGTTTTATCCGAGATAGGTACTTACGCTTTCAAAGCCATGATTGATGATGCTCTTGGCACACTCTTGGAAACTGCCCAACCACAAAATGAAATCGAAGAAAAGATAGTTTCTGTGGGGAAGAAGGAGTATTACAAGTATAAAAAAGTGCCTCCTGAGCTCTTTCAAGAGATTATGATGACCTCAACGATGCTTGAACAAAAATGGGAAATTGCAAAACCAAAAGGGGATTTTGAAGAAGTAAGACCCTTGCTTGAAAAGCTTGTAGAACTATGCAGAAAGTATGCAGAAATCCTAGGTTACGAAGAAGAACCATACAACGCTTTGCTTGACCTCTATGAACCTGGTATGAGAGCAAGGGATGTGGAACAGATATTTAACAATGTTAAGACCTTTATTCTCGAAGTGCTTAAGAAAATAGAGAGCTTACCAAAAACAGAAGACCCGTTTGATAGAGAAATCAGCGCTGAAAAACAAAAAGAATTTAGTATTTGGTTACTGCATTACCTTAAGTACGATTTCAACAAAGGCAGGTTAGATGTATCAGCACATCCATTCACAAATCCGATAGGACTAAACGATGTGCGTATAACAACAAGGTATATTGTAAACGACATGAGGAACTCTATCTATTCGACCATTCACGAATTTGGACATGCGTTGTATGCACTCTCCATTCCAGCAGAATTTTACGGTTTACCAATTGGTAGCAGTGCTTCGTATGGTTTTGACGAAAGTCAGTCCCGTTTTTGGGAGAATATAGTGGGGAGGAGCCTGGTATTTTGGAAGGGAATATATCAAAAGTTTGTGGAAATTGTTCCAGAAATGAAAGAGTACACGGTTGAAGAGCTCTGGAGAGCAGTAAACAGAGTCCAAAGGTCCTACATCAGAACAGAAGCTGATGAGGTAACGTACAATCTGCATATAATCATCCGATTTGAAATTGAACGCGCGCTAATCAACGGTGGGCTGAGTGTAAAAGACATACCTGATAAGTGGGCTGAACTATTCAAAAAATATATAGGTTTAGAAGTTCCAAATAACACACTTGGTTGTATGCAAGACCCACATTGGTATGGTGGAAACTTTGGTTACTTCCCAACATACGCACTTGGTAATCTCTACGCTGCACAAATATTTGAGAAGTTAAAGGAAGAAATTGACTTTGAAGATGTAGTTTCAAAGGGTGAATTTGATGTTATCAAAGACTTTCTGCGAGAAAAGATTCACTCGAAAGGGAAAATGTATGAACCTGCTGAGTTAATCAAAATGGTAACCGGTAAGCCACTATCCTATGAACCATTTGTTAGATACGTGAAAGAAAAATACTCGAAGGTGTATGGAATAGAGATTTGAACTCATCAGCTGTAAACTAAACGAAAAATAATGGAAAATGCCGGGATAACCCGGCATTTTTCGTTTTGTAAAAAAAGTCCCCGGTTGATAACCGGGGTGGGAAGGTGTGGTGGCCGTTGTGAGGTCGTTCCTCACTATATATGCGCGTGGCGCACTATTGTTCGAAGGTTAATTAACTGCTCAAACATTGCTTGGATTATCACAATATCATTTAGATGAGAGATTTTGTGTTTTGTTTACACTTTCTGCTTCTATCCTTTCTTTTTCTGCCAGCATATGTTTCAATCCGAGTAATCCCCTTGTTATATCCTCATTTTGCACGATTATATCTTCTGGTACATCTAATATCCTTGTAGAAAAGTTCCAGAGAGCCTTTATTCCATGGCTTACCAGCAAATCGGCAACTTGTTGTGCAGCGTTTTCTGGAACACAGATAGCTGCAATCTTCACTCTAAATCTTCGAATGACTCTTGACAAGTCTTTTAGCGGAAGTACCATAAGTTCGCCAACCATTGTTCCTATCTTTTTTGGATCGTTATCGAATATTGCTGCGACCCTTATGCCTATATTTTTGAATCCCTTGTAATTCGCAAGCGCACTTCCAAGATGTCCTGCTCCAATGATTATAATGTTCTCGTCTACTCCGGTTCCAAAAAGCTCGTCAAGTTCGTTGAGCAATTCCTTAATCACGTAACCTACCTTTGGTTTTCCCTTTGTCTCCAGGAAAGAGAAGTCTTTCCTTACTTGCTCCGGAGTGATACGGAGCATCTCCGCAATTTCTTCAGACAAAACGTATTGCTTACCCTCGATAAGAAGCTGGTTCAAAAGAGCGTGGTAGAGTTTCAGACGTTCAAACGTTGCTTTTGGAAACCGAAGAATCCCCTTTCGTTCTTCTAAGTTCATTCAAAGCCACCTCTTTTACTTTCTCGATTGTTGCTTCAGACACTATTATATCATTTACCACAACGTTTGGTGCTTTTCCGCAGTTTTCTACGCAGAACGTCCCTTTAATTTCCAAGTTCCTTGCCCATTCTTCTTTGTTTGCAACTGAAATGAGTTTTTCAAGAATTTCATATGAACCTTTCGAGTAGCAAGATGTACCCAAGCACACGCTTACCTTAACTTTGTCTTCGGATTCTTCCGGAAGAGGTAGTATATCGATTTCTTCTTCTTGAACTCTTCTTCTGTGTTTGTAATGTGTGTGAATTACCTCGTGTGACTCATGACTAAGGGGTTTATTGAGATATCTTTCATACAATTGAAGCATATGGAAGTTTTCCGTTGGTGAAATCAGTACGTCGATACTTTGAACTTCTCTGAGAATCCTTGCTCTCTTTTCTCTTGTTCTTGAATCGTTTGGATATGGTTGTCCACCACCGCCAATACAACCGTAATTGCACGCCATAACTTCGACGATATCTACATCAAGTTCTCCAACTTTTATTGAATCAACAATCTTTCTGGTGTTTCCAAGTCCGAAGACCACCATGCCTTTTACGACCTTACCGTTGCTAAGTTCAATTGTTGTTAGTCTCACACCTTCTGAAATTTGTTTTGTTTCTATATTCTTTATTCCAATTAACTCGTTAATAACATTCGCAACACTTCCAAGAACTCCTCCGCTCTTACCAAAGCTCAGACCAGATTGTGATGAAAGCCCAAACGGCCTGTCAAATGGTTCTGGCTCTACCATTCTTATATCAATTCCCGTTGATTTAATTATCTTTACAACTTCCCTTGTTGTGAGAACAATATCAACATCTCCGTTAAATTCTTCTCTTTCTGCTTCGAACTTCTTAGCTGTACATGGCATTATTGAAACGAGCACAATATCTTTTGGATCGACACCTATTTCCTTTGCATAGAATCTCTTAATTATCGCTCCAAGTGCCATTTGAGGTGATTTCACACTCGATAAGTTATCTATATATTCTGGATAGTATTGTTCAGCGAATTTAACCCATGCTGGACAACAAGACGTGAATTGTGGTAGTTTCTCTCCTTTTTCCAATCTTTCTACGAATTCATGTGCTTCTTCGTAAGTAACAAGGTCAGCGGCAAACGCAACATCAAAGACCTTCTTAAATCCTATCATCTTCAAAAGGGAAACCATCCTACCCGCTGCAGCTACATCATCTTCCAAGCCGAATTCCTCTTGGAGAGATGCCCTCACTGCAGGTGCCACCATACCAATTACGTATTTTCCCTCTTCGATAGCCTTGTAGACTTTATCAACGTCGTTTCTAATTGCTAGCGCCCCTGTTGGACAGTATGCAACACATTGACCGCAAAGGACACATTCTGTATTTTCAAGCTTCTCTTCAAACGATGGAACAACCTGGGCTTCGAACCCTCTGTAAGCGAAATCTATTGCAGCAATTGACTGGATTTCATCACATGCCCTTACACAATCTCCGCAAAGGATACACTTGGAATTGTCTCTGACAATAACTGATGATGTGTCTGTAATTGTTTTCTTTGAAATCTTTTCAAATCTGTTATTTGTCAATCCGAACTCTTGTGCATATTTTTGCAGTTTACACTTTCCGTTCATCTCACATGTTGTACAGTCACCGTCATGAGATGCAAGCAAAAGTTGGAGTATACCCTTTCTCAACTCGTAAATCTTCGGTGTATGTGTCTTTATTACCATTCCTTCTCTTGGTTGGAGTGTACAAGATGTCACTATATCCTTTCCGTCGACTTCAACAAGACACATTCTACAAGCTCCATATATCGAAGTCTCTGAGAGATAACAAAGGTTTGGAATCTCGATACCGACTTCTCTGAGAGCTTCAAGCACATTTCTCGCATCGTCACGTATTTCTATTTCCCTTCCATTAACTATTATTTTCATTCTCCATCACCCTCCCAAACTAACAATCGAGCCTCGAGAATCAACCAACAAGTTCTATAGCGCCGAACTTACACTTTGTTACACACAATCCGCACTTGATACACTTTTCTTGGTCAATTACATACGGTTTACCTCTCTCACCGCTGATAGCGCCGTTTGGACAACTTCTTGCACACAGACTACAGCTCTTGCATTTTTCCGGTATAATCACGTATTTCTTGAACGCGGTACACATTCCGCTTGGACATCTTCCTTCAATATGTTCGATGTATTCGGACCTAAAGTATTTAAGAGTACTGATAATTGGGTTTGGAGCTGTTTTTCCAAGGCCACAGAGTGAAGCTGTCTTAATAATCTCTGATAAGTATTCGAGGTTTTCCAAGTCTTCATAGGTTGCTTTACCTTGTGTAAATTTTTCGAGTATATTGTAAGCTTGCATTGTTCCTTCTCTGCATGGGACACATTTTCCACAAGATTCGCGTTTTGTGAAGTCCAAGAAAAACCTTGCTACTTCGACCATACATCTGTCATCTGTTATTGCAACTATACCTCCTGAACCCACCATTGCACCAACGGATTTTAGTGAATCGTAGTCAAGCGGGAGGTCGAAGAGTTCCTCTGGCAAACAAGCTCCCGATGGTCCACCAATCTGGATAGCCTTTATCTTTCTACCGTTCGAAGTTCCACCGCAGATATTTTCCAGAATGTATCTAATCGTAGTCCCAAATTGAATCTCAATGATACCTGTTAGCTTCAGCGGACCTGTAACAGAGAACATCTTTGTACCAGGTGAATTCTCAACACCGCGTTTTCTGTAATTCTCAACACCATCTCTGATTATCTTTGGAACATTCGCATATGTTTCGACGTTGTTTATAAGTGTTGGCTTACCCCAGAGACCTGCTTGTGCTGGATATGGTGGTCTTGGTCTTGGAACGCCCCTTTTACCTTCAATTGATGCAAGAAGCGCCGTTTCCTCACCACACACAAAAGCTCCTGCACCTTCTTTAACGTAAAGCTCGAAAGAGAAATCTGTTCCAAGTATATTCTCGCCAAGAAGCCCATATCTTTTCGCGTCTTCTATAGCTTTATTGAACATCTCAACAGCAATTGGATACTCCGCCCTGATGTAAGCGTATCCTTTCCTAGCACCTATCGCATAAGCTGCGATAATCATTCCTTCGAGAACGGAGTGTGGGTCTCTTTCAAGAAGCGTTCTGTTCATGAACGCTCCGGGGTCACCCTCGTCTGCGTTACAGACAATGTATTTAATATCTCCTTGACTTTTATATGCAGCTTCCCATTTCAAACCTGTTGGGAATCCTCCACCACCGCGTCCGCGCAATCCTGAAGCTTTCACCATATTTATTATCTCAAGTCTGTCCATTCCAGAAAGAACTTTTGCAAGTGAAGAATAACCACCCCGAGCCATGTAATCTTCAATGCTTTCACATTCACTTGTTCCAACAGCTTCCATTATGTAGAACGTCTGACTCTTGAAAAATGTAGCATCTTCCAACCTCTCTACTTTTTTGTCCGTAATTGGGTCTGTGAGAAGCAAACGTTCAATGGCTTCTCCTTTTAGAAGTGTTTTTTCAACAATTTCTTCAACATCATCGACACTAACATGGCTGTATGTGATACCATATGGCATTATCTTTACCAATGGACCAAGTGAGCAAAGACCACAACATCCTGTTTTCTTCACCGGTTCGTCGTTGTCATCGACCTTTTCGATTTGGACATCAATACCTTTTGCCTTAACAACTTCAACAAACTTCGCATAGACTTTCCTTGAACCACTTGCCGTACAACCGGTTCCAACACAGACATAAACTGAGGGTTTTTGGAGCTTTTTTTCTCTTTTCGCTTTGAGGTTTTCTATATAATCGAGCAATTCTTGAGGGCTTTTCAATATTGGTTCATTTACAACAACTGTACTCATTGTTATTCCTCCTTCCTCTCTTTGAGCTTTCTAAGAATCTCTTTAACCTGTTCTGGAGTCAGTTTTCCGTAAACTTCATCGTTTATTACCATAGCTGGAGCAAGAGCACAAGCTCCAAGACAACCAACTTTATCGAGGCTGAATTTCAAATCAGGCGTAACTTCACCAGGCTTGATACCTATTTCCTCTTCTATAGCCTTTACAAGACTCATTGAACCTTCCATATGACATGCAGTTCCATCACAAATAAGAATTGTGTACTCGCCCTTTGGTTTTAGAGAGAACTGGGCGTAGAATGTTGCAACACCGTAAATTTTGGCAGGAGGGATACCAAGTGCGGTGCCGATGTAGTATACAACATCCTTTGGGATGTGCCTGTACTCTTTTTGAACTTCGAGTAAGATTTTGATAAGCATCTCTTTCTTGTATTCGTACTTCTTCAGAATCTCCTCAACTTTACTGTAGGTTCTGGTAATCATCGCCACACCTCCAAAAAGATGAAATTGTTCTACGGAAATTCAGGGCTAAATGGTTAGGATTTATTTATCAATGCGTATTAAGTTTTCAAAGTAAACCAATTTTCTTTCGTGATACTTTTCACGAATATGATAAAACAAAATATTGTAAATGTCAAGAGAGAAATTGGAAATTTTTCACGATATAAATACATAAAAACATAGGTTTGAGAAGGTAGGCATACTTATCTTGAGCATTGCAGATATGATTTCACTATGGTAAAGAAAGAGTGGAAGATAAAAAGAGTATTTACTTTTTTTGAAACATGACTTCTCTTTCGACAACTAAGAACGACTGAGGAAATTAAAATCTAAGACCACTTCCAAACATGAGGTAAAAAGAAAGTTCAGGGTTGTTTTCGGTAAACTTCAACATACTTCTTAGAAAGAGCAAAGGTCTGTAGGGTATCCAATTGTCTGGTTCAATACCTATGTCGAAAGTAATTGAAAATATGGGCAGCTTAATTAAAGGCTTGGTAGGGTTCAAAAATATGCCAATAGCCAAATTAAATTGTTCAAGAAGATGGTAGTCAAAATTTATACCAGGATATAAGTTTGTTTGAGAATTATCTTCTGTTAATTGATTTAATACGATACACTCAACCCCGATTCTAGGATAACCTGCATTATTAACAAGTAGCGAAAATGTAGCCATTGATGATGAAGAAAGGGGTCCGTAACTATTTGAAATCTTAACTAAAAACCGTCTCATATTGTCTGCTAGGGCAATAGAATCTTTGTCGACCTCTTCAAATGTTTCCAGGTTGTACAAATGCATTCCTTTTTCCAACTCGGTCTTCACATTAAAAACCCTAACATCATCATTCGCATTCTTTATGTAGAATTCTACAATTGCTTTGTTTGATACATTACGAACAGCAAATGCAGTGTTCCAAACTGTGGATGCCTGTTTAACACTTTCGAGTATCGATAAAATATCCATTGGAGTTAATTCTATACCCTTACTATTTTCAATTAAGGCCTTTGCTTTTTTGTAGCGACTTAGAGATGTTGGATTATCGGGTTTGATATAATCAGCTGATAGGTAATGGTTTGTTAATACATTTTCACCTTCTATTACATGTAGCTGATTATTTACAAACTCAACGACAGCAGTATTTCCAAATTTATCGGCCAAAAAATAATGAACCATCGGATTGCCAAACAAAGTTCCAAATACTATCGACCTTTTCCTAAAAAGTTCGATTGCAGAGTGCACGTCATTTGAGCTTTCCAGAATTTCTCTAACTATCTGAAGGCTTATGCGTGTTGGTCTAAGGATGTTTGGAATATTCCAGGAAAACGGTACAGCGGTTATTGCAACATACAAACCGCTTGTGTTGATACCTTCGTACGGCATATCTACTCCTAACTGCTCCAAAAGTACCATCCCATGCTTTCCGCCACTCGGCGGGATGAACCATAACAATCCCTGAGGTGAATCCAAATCGCTATTTTTTCCAACAACTATGGTTCCATCAGGGTTTTTGTGGTATACGATTGTACAAGCGAACAAAGATGAAGTAAAGAAAGTATAAAACGTTGATATTATAAAGAACATACTAAGGATGTTAAACGCTTTTATTAAAGTGTTCTCGAAACGATAGTGAAAAATGTTCTTCATTTATAATCCCTCCTACGTAAAAATATGGTATAAATATTTTAGTCAAAAAGTAGGCAGGGCAGGACGACTTATTCAGCCTTGGCTTTCAAGCCATTCTAGGAGTCTGTCGCCTGCCTTTAACCATGATAAGTTGGTTGGGTTTTTAACCCTTGTCACCCTGGAGGTTTGGTTCAGCAGGCTCCTGCCCTCGCCTTTTAACCAAATCAATCGAAAGGAG
>NZ_DBOLZL010000002.1:0-15177 GCF_059913585.1 Fervidobacterium sp. | reverse complement strand
TGCTTCCATTGAAGAGACAACAAGTGGTATTGAGGAAATATCGGCAAGTGCTCAAAATGTCTCAAAGGCAGCTCAGGAACTTTCCGAAAAGGCTATGCTCGTGAATAGTGCTGCAAAAGAAGGTGAAAGTGCCGTTAAAGTTATAACCGATGTTATTTCTCAAGCAAAGGAAAAATCAGCAATCACAGACAATATCGTTCGTGAGTTAAGTGAGAAGGCAAGGAATATAGGTGAGATAGTACAGACAATCAACTCGATAGCAGAACAGACAAACTTGCTTGCATTGAACGCAGCGATAGAGGCAGCAAGGGCAGGAGAGGCAGGAAGAGGATTTGCTGTTGTTGCAGATGAAATAAGGAAATTGGCAGAAGAGAGTAAACAAGCAACGAGTAAGATAGGACAGATGCTATCAGAGATACAAAACGGTGCACAAAAAGCAAGCGATGCAACAACGGAGACAGTGAATGTAGTTGAGAAAGCTTCGGCGGAATCAAGAACGGTGAGTGAAAGGTTTATCAATATCTTAAAGCAAGTAGAGGGGATAACAAGTCAGATAGAAGGATTGGCTGCAAGTTCACAAGAACAGAGTGCAGCAGCGCAAGAGATGACAAGTGCAATGAATACGTTGACGAAGGCAATAACATCGATAGCTCAGCAGATGGAAGAGATAACACAAGGAGTAAGACAGCAAGCAAACGCAAGCCAAGATGTAAGTAGTGCAGCAGTACAGATGAGTTCTATAGCTAACAGCTTACTTGAACAAGTGAAGAGATTCAAGATTTAAATCCAAAGGCGCCGGTAAAGGCGCCTTTGTTTTTTTGGTTTATTACTAATAAATTCTCTTATACATGTTATATCCATCTCTTGTTTTATTCGTAACCCTTAGCAACCGGAAACCTCTTGATGGAATATCAATAGTCATAATTCCACCGTTAATCCAGAACTCTTCGCCATTTAGAACATCCGTAAAACAAGTTCCCGCAAGTAACCTTCCGTCTGGAACTGAAACTGTAACATGTTTCTTTTCGCCTTTATTTATCGCAATTATCATACCATCTAAAACGTGCGGTGTTCTTCTGTAAAACACAAGAGGTTCTTTGTTCAGTACTTCGAATGTACCTATCTTTAATGCCGTTTCAGATTTTCTAATTTTAATGAGTTTTTTGTAAAACTCCCTCAACTCTTTATCCCATTCTTCTTCATTCCATTTCATCGTTGCACGGCATTCCGGGTCGCCTCCACCTTCGATGCCTATTTCCGTGCCATAGTAAACAACAGGCACGCCTGGATATGTAAATTGTAGAACTATTGCGAGTTTCCTCAAGGCTTTGTCTGGTATGACCGTAGCAAGTCGTTCTGTATCGTGACTATCGAGCATATTCCAACAACCATGGATGTTTGGTGTATCGTTGTAAGCCCTTTGGAGTGCATCTGCCAAGTTATCGAACTCACCTTTCAAATAAGCGATAACGGTGTTTCTGAAGTGATAGTTCATTATCCCGTCAACCATTTGCCAATTTGATGGATAGTTCCACGTTTCTGTAACAACGTATTTTTCGATAGAAACGCTCTTCGCAGTCTTTGCGATAAGTGCGTTGTTCACGTATCCGAGGTCAAACCCAACATCAAGTCTCCATCCATCTATGCCTTGTCTCAAATAATGTTCAACAACTCTGAGGATATAGTTCATCACTTCGACTTCCTCAAGATGCCATTCGGGAAGTGATTTGTGACCATACCAAGCCCTGTGACCATCATCGTATATCGCAAACTTACTCACATGCCTCTTATCACCTTTTAGCGCCTTTTTGAACCAAGGATTTTCACTACTAAGATGGTTGAATACACCATCGAGAATAAGTCTAAAATTCTCGCTCTTTGCCTTCTTAACGTAGTATTTAAATGCCTTTTCTCCACCAAATTGTGGGTCGATTTTCATATAGTCAATAGCATCGTATTTATGGTTAGTCGGTGAAAGGAAAATAGGATTTGTGTAAATCACGTTAATTCCAAGGTCTTTCAGATAATCAAGTTTCTCAGCAATCCCCCACAAGTCGCCCCCATAAAAATCCTTCACGTGTTCTGCTTTATCCTTCCTCTTTGGTGGAACGTTCCAGTCAACGATTCTTCCACCACGCTTTGTATAAAGCTCGGCTTTATCTTTCACTGTCTTTCCTTTTCCAATGGCAAATCGGTCTGGAAAAATTTGATAAATGACACTCTCATACACCCAAGATGGGATTGGGAAAAGATTGGTTATCTTGCCATGCATGCTTAAATCCTCCTTATAGCATTTGATAATACAGCACACCAAATATTATACAAGGAACAATTCATATGTGCAATTTAGATATGGTATAAAGGTAAAAGCCATTCTCAGATTAGTCTGCAAGGAGGTACGAAGCACATGAAACGCTTTTGGAAGTTTATACTTTTACTTCTCGTCTTTGTCGTTTTGTTCACAGTTCTTTTTCATTACCTTGCTAAAGTCCCTGTGATAGGTAATGTTATTAGTATTTTATCCAACATGCTCAACCCATTCAAGGAAAAGGTTCAGAGAGCAGAAATAAACCTTGGGACCGTACTATACGACATTCAACAAATGGGTTTCCTAAGGATTGCTACTGTATTGATGGAAGATGTAGTAAAAACACGTGATTATGAATACGAATTAGATAGAGTATTGGATGGAAAATACGCTGTTGATGGAACGTACGTATACAGGGCAAAAGTGAGCTACGGTATCGACCTATTCAAAATTGAACAGGATGATGTAATAATCGACGAAACACAAACGAGAATCACGATTTATTTACCACCAATCGAATTGTTGGAAGGTAGGGTTAAGGTAGAAAGGTTAGAAACGTTTGAAGAGAATTTCAGGAGCAAAATATTCGGAAGATTTGAAATTGGTGCAAAAGATACGTGGATACCAATAGAAATCAAAGAGAGAGTCTACAGTTTTTGCGATCGGAAAGCTGAAGAACTATTAGCAAGAGAAATAGAAGACTACATGAGAAGCAAAAATAAATACGAAGAAATGAAAACAAGGGCAGAAAAGTACATTACAACCTTATTGTTCCCTTACACTGCTAAGGGTTATTCTGTTAATGTTATTTGGAAGGAGTGATGAGAATGAAGAAAGTTTTTACAGTGATACTGATTGTAATATCTATAATCCTTGCCCTTGCACTGTATTCTATTCTGAACCAACCAAAGAAAACAAAAACTCCTGAGCTGAACGAAATTTTCCGTCGGACAGGGGACCTTATTGTACAAAAGTATACCTATAAGTTTGTTGTCAGTACCGGGGTAAAGAACAAGCTTAGCGAATCAAGAGTTCTCTATCGCGTTGTTGCTGAAAGTTACGTACATCTCGACACCAATCAGATTGCGTTAGAAGAAAAAGAGGATGGAACAATCTACGTAAAACTGCCTCAGTTGAGTGCTGATGAACCAATAATTGATGAAAGAAACATCCAACTTATAGGTGCAAAATACGGTTGGTTTACCTTCAATGATGAGCAAATCGATAATATCACACGAGAGGAAATAAGAAGGAAAGCCAAGGAAATTCTCCAACAGCTCAGAGCTGAGAACTACCTAAACGAAGTCGCAATCGCAGAGAATGTTGTTGAAACAGTTTTGAAGAAGTTTTATCCAGATAAAGAGTTTATCTTCGAATCTAATTGATTTGTCTATCCCAGCCCCTTTGAGGGGCTTTTTGTTCATTTTCTCATTCCACCTTGAAGAAAATAAACTATATAGTATAATATCGAGGATAGAAAAAACAAAAATCGAAGTCGGGTCCGACCGACGAAAAACCGACAGAAAAAGAGAGAAGAAACAACTAAAACGTGGGGGGAGTGATATTCACATGGGCAACTTTCTTAGCCGAACACTTGCTGTTATCAACGATTTCTCGGTTGAAGAGCAACTATTTTTGTATCAATCCACCAAGCGACTGAAAGAAAAACTGAAAAACAAGGAAGATGTTTCGGAATTTCAAATCAAACGTGATGTTGGTATCTACATCGTCTTTGTGGAACCTTCCACCCGAACCAAAGAATCCTTCATTAACGCCGCAAAATTCCACAAGAATGCAAAGGTAAACATCTTCGACTCCGAACACTCCTCATTCAACAAACAAGAAAGTTACGTGGACACATTTAATATGCTAACAGGTTACAGTGAATATTCCATCTTTGTTTTGAGAACCAGACTCGAGGGTGTTGTAAGATTGCTCGAAAGAAAGGTTGGAGAGTTTGCAGAAAGGCACGGCATCATGAGGCCTGCATTCATCAACGGTGGAGATGGAAAGCACGAACATCCAACCCAAGAACTCCTTGACGAATACACATTCCTTGAACACAACAATTTCGACAACTCCCACATCAGAATAGCCCTCGTTGGTGATTTGCTCCACGGTAGAACGGTCCATTCAAAAGCAGATGGTCTGAAGGTATTCAAAAACGTAGAAGTCGACTTGATTGCCCCACCCGAATTGCAAATGCCAGAAGGATACATTCAAAAAATGAAGAGGAATGGATTTGAAGTAAGACAATATTACTCAATAGATGAATATTTAAGCTATGGAAAACCAGCAAATATTTGGTATTTCACCCGCTTACAACTTGAAAGAATGGGCGAAGATATCTTAGAAAAGGAAAAAATACTGAGAAAAGCCGTAACGTTCAGGGAGGATATGCTCAATAAGATTCCCGAAGGAACGAGGTTCTATCATCCGCTGCCAAGACCTAAGTTCAACCCTGAAATCCCAACATTCCTTGACACATTGCCACTCAATGGCTGGGAAGAACAAGCGATAAACGGATATTATGTGAGGATCGTGCTTTTGTCAATGCTTGGAGGTGCACTTGAGGCTCCGTTTGATACATCAAAACCTCAGCAACAAGAGGATGAAAATTTCATTATCCCAGCACCAATCACAGATGGAACAAAAGGCGTTCTTAAAGAAGGAAAGAGGGGTATTAAACCAATAGAGAATGGAACGGTAATAGACCACATCGCAAAGGGAAAATCACAAGAAGAAATATACAACACTATCGTAAAGATAAGGAAAATACTAAAGCTATACGATGTAGACAGTGCAGATGGAATATTCAAATCAGCGGATGGTAGTTACAAAGGTTACATAAGCTTGCCAGATAGGTATTTGTCATTTAAGGAAATCAAGAAACTTTCAGCAATTTCTCCGAACACAACCGTAAATATCATCAAGAATTCAAGAGTTGTTGAGAAATACAGAATCAAAATGCCACCTCGTATTTACGGATTTGAAGAAATCAGATGCAAAAATGAGAATTGCATAACGAACCCAGCACATGGTGAGAATGTGACCGCCTCGTTCGTCCAAATCGATGGAAAATTCGTGTGTGAATACTGTGAAACACCACATGAATACCATGAGATTTGGAAGATATAACGACAAAGCCCCCGAGAAGGGGGCTTTGTTGTTAGTCATTAGAATTTTTTGTTTATCCAAGCACGCTTGCCATTATCTTTGCAAGTTCTACAAAACTTTCCTTGAGACTTGCACCTCCAACAAGCGCACCGTCAATGTCCGGTTTGACGAACAGTCCAAAGAAGTTCTCTGGAGTGACGCTACCACCGTAAAGGATGGTTACCGATTGTGCAACTTCCTCACCGTATATTTTTGCAAGGAGTGCCCTTACGAATTCGTGAGCTTCTTGAGCTTGTTCTGGTGTTGCCACAACACCTGTTCCTATTGCCCATACAGGCTCGTATGCGATAACCACCTTCTTAACATCATCCGCACTTAGTCCATACAAGCCTTCTCTAACTTGTTTTTCAAGCACGCAGAAGGTCAATCCCTTTTGTCTTTCTTCAAGTGTCTCACCTATACAGAATATCGGAGTTAAGCCTTCTGCAAGAGCTTTTTTGATTTTCTTGTTTATAACTTCATCTGTTTCTCCAAATATTCGTCTTCTTTCACTGTGACCAATTATAACCGCTTGAACATTGAGTTCTTTTAACATCTTTGGTGATACTTCGCCTGTGAACGCACCACTATCTTCGTAATACATATTCTGTGCTGCGAGTTTTATATTACTCGAACTAACAACTTCTCTAACCCTATCAAGTGCAACAAAAACAGGTGCGATGTATATGTCAAAAGAATTAAACCCAGCGAGCGCATTAACCAAAGCGTTGGCAAAAAGTTGCGCTTCGCTGGGTGTTTTATTCATCTTCCAATTTCCAGCAAGGATGAATCTCCTATTGGTTATTTTTTTTTATTTGCAATGGAGACAATACCTGGTAATTCTTTTCCTTCGAGGAATTCGAGTGATGCACCGCCACCGGTTGAGACGTGGCTAAACTTCTTCTCAAGTCCGAACTGTGCAACCGCTGCTGCGCTGTCTCCACCACCGACAACTGTTGTTACACCTTTCTCTGTGAGTGATGCGATGAATTCCGCAACTGCCTTTGTGCCAGCTGCAAAGTCTTCTATTTCAAACACGCCAAGTGGTCCGTTCCAGACGACTGTCTTTGCATCTGCAAGTTTCGATTTAATGAGTTCTATACTTGCTGGACCGATATCGTAACCAGCCCAACCTTCTGGAATACCTTCTTCGCATGTGAAGACTTTCTTCTCAACTCCTGCTTCCATTTTTTGTGCACAAACAGCGTCTGTTGGTATAACAAGCTCAACACCTTTTTCTTTTGCTTGTTCAAGAAGTTGCTTTGCAAGTTCTATCTTGTCTTCCTCAACAAGGGAATTACCCGTTTGTTTGCCAAGAGCTCTCCAGAACGTGAACATCATAGCGCCACCGATGATTATTCTGTCAGCTTTGTTCAGGAGGTTGGTTATAACCCCTATTTTATCTGAAACCTTTGCTCCGCCAAGAACAACAACATATGGTTTATCTGGATTGAGTGTTGCCTTTGACAGGAATTTAATTTCTTTTTCCATCAGGAAACCAGCAACAGATGGTATAAATTGTGCAATTCCAACGTTACTTGAGTGAGCTCTGTGGGCTGTTCCAAATGCGTCGTTGACATGGATATCAGCAAGGCTGGCCCATTTTCTTGCAAGTTCAAGGTCGTTCTTTTCCTCTCCTGGGTCGAACCTTGTATTCTCAAGCATCAATACTTCGCCTTCTTTTAATTCAGCAACGGCTTTTTCAACCTCTTCGCCGTAAAGTGCGGGGACGAATTTAACTTCTTTCCCGAGAAGTTCTGACAATCTTTCCGCAACGGGTTTCAAAGAATATTTTGGGTCCGGTCCACCCTTTGGTCTACCAAGGTGGGAAAGGAGAATTACCCTTGCACCGTTATCGAGGGCGTATTTAATTGTTGGTAGCGCCTCAACAATTCTTGTGTCGTCTGCAACTTTTCCATCTTTCAAAGGAACGTTAAAGTCAACTCTCATTATTACCCTTTTACCCTTGAGGTCAACATCTCTAATTGTCAGTTTTTCCATCTTTTGACACCTCCCGTGCCATTGTCATGTAATTCACAAATTATGACCGTAGAAAAAAGGGGGACGCGCCCCCTTTGTTGGTTTACGAATTAAAGCATTGTTGCGACTTTTTCGATTGTGTCAACAACTCTGCAGGTGTAACCGTATTCGTTATCGTACCAGCTGTAGACTGTTACGAAGTTTCCATTCATGACTTTTGTAAGTGTTGCATCGAATATACCTGCGTATGTTGAGCCAACAATGTCTGAACTTACAATTGGGTCTTCGTTGTATTTGATAATACCCTTAAGTCTGCCTTCTGTTGCTTCCTTAACTTTTGCGTTGACTTCTTCTACCGTTGTTGGTTTTTCAACTTGGACGCTGAGAACAGATATTGAACCATCTGGAGTTGGTACCCTCAATGCCATACCATCGAGTTTACCCTTTACTTCAGGAACGACAAGTGCAACTGCTTTTGCAGCTCCTGTTGTTGTTGGGATTATGTTCAAAGCTGCTGCTCTTGCTCTTCTGAGGTCCTTGTGTGGGAGGTCGAGAACTCTCTGGTCGTTCGTGTAGCTGTGGACTGTTACGAGGTAACCTGTAACTATTCCGAATGCATCGTTAATAACCTTAACAATAGAAGCGATTGAGTTTGTTGTACAAGATGCACAGGATATAATCTGGTGCTCCGGTTTGAGTTGTTCTTCATTACAACCAAAGACTACCGTAATGTCTTCTCCCTTTGCTGGAGCTGTGATGATAACCTTTTTTGCACCAGCCTGGATGTGTTTCATTGCCCCTTCTCTTTCTGTGAACTTACCGGTTGATTCAACAACTACGTCAACACCGAGGTCTTTCCATGGAAGGTTTGCTGGGTCTTTTTCTGCAAATACCTTTATGGCTTTTCCGTTGACATACATCGTGTCGCCTTCTACCTTAACTTCCCCTGGAAATTCTCTGTGCACTGAATCGTATTTGAAAAGGTGAGCCAATGTTGCTGGGCTGTCCAAATCGTTAATGGCAACTACCTCTACGGAACTGTTGCGGCGAATAAGTTCTCTAAGGACGAGTCTTCCAATCCTTCCAAAACCGTTGATAGCTATCTTCATCTTTCTCCCTCCTTCACAGTGTTGGTGCGAATTTCTCCTGCTCGTGAAAAATTGTACAATATAAATATTACATTTACAACGTCTTAGAAGTTAAAAATTTTGAATATTTTTCAAATTTCAGGTAATCAAGAAAAAAGTCAACGTGAAATATTGTTGGTTATAACCAAAAAAGAGCATTTTCAAAATTATTATACCATGAATGTCTGATTTAGGCAACTAAGCTAAAATTTGAAACAGATTAAGTATTTTTGCCCCTATTTTAGAATTAAGTCATACTGTTTCTGGTAATTCCATAAGATTCTTATCAAATTTCAAAAGTGTATGGTATAATAAATTTGCAAAAAATCGACAGATATGATTTTCTTAAAGAGCGTTTATCTCAAGGGGGATTTTAAAAATACATGATAGCACAAAAGCTCAGGAAACTTGTTGTTCTATCATCTGTTATCTTTTTAATATTCACACTTGTCTTAGGTATCCTGCTCTTAAAAAACCTAAAAAGTGCCTTTGATGTTCAGTTCAAAGAGTTTTCTGTTAGTGTTTCGAAATGTTTGGAGTTTCGCTTTTTACAAGAAACAAAGGAACTCCAGCGAACATTTGACAATTTGAAAAGTCTATTTGATAGACTTCCATTATCTGAAGAAGAATATGCTCTTTTCAAAGAAAGTTTGATATCGAACCTCAGGACGCTTAATATAGACTTTCTCGCAATTTACGAAAACAGTGGTCTTGTGCAAGTTCATTACCTGAATGAACAATATTCAACCACAATTGATAATCTTTTAAATCAGCTCTCGCTTAAACAGCTTACAAAAAAGACCCATTTCTTCCTGGATATTCCAAATTTGCTCTTTCCAATAGAACTTTTTGTTCTTTACCCATCTCCAAAAATTTTGAAACTTTGGGAAGTTGAAACTCCCAGCGTTATCTTGGTAGGGAAACATTGGACAGTTACAGATTTTGTCAAGTTAGAAGACCTGACTGGAGCTTCCGTTTCTTATTCAACTCATCCTGGTAATTCCACGCTTACTAAGTTAGTCTATTCATACCCGCTTACGGACCAGACAAACAAAAACTTTGGATATTTGGTATTTTCGAAGAATTTCACACTACTCACAAAGTATCTTGTATATGTTGTAATTTTGGTGATTTTGTCTATTATCGTTCTTATCTCTATACTTTCCATATTCTACCTACAGCTTAAAAAGTTGGCACTGGCTCCTTTCAGCGACATAATATACGCTATCGAAAACCATACACCTGATACGGTTGAAAAGTACATATACCGGGGCGATGAAATCGGTAGTCTTGCTAACGCAATTAAAAATTACTTGCACCAGCGTGAACAAATTAATCTTTACCTCAAGGAATTGGAAACAAAAAACCAAAGCCTGAGGTCACTAAATGAGCAAATTCGTCAACTACTGGAAAAAGACGTTCTCACTGGATTGCTTACTAGATACGTTTTCAATAGTCAGATCGAACGTTTATATGTCTCAAGTAAAGCGGACAGAATACCGTTATCCGCCATTTCTATTGATGCGGACAATTTCAAGAAAATTAACGATACATTCGGACATAACGTAGGTGACGAAGTTTTGAAAGGAATAGCTGAAGTGATATTGAAAAACGTTCGAGCAAGTGATTTTCCAATAAGAATGGGTGGTGAAGAGATTCTGATACTCCTCCCTGAAGCAGATATTGACGCAGCGCATTTAATAGCAGAAAGAATTCGCACAAAGGTCGAAGAAAAGTTTAAGGAAACGCCATACAAAGTTACAATAAGTCTGGGAGTTACTCAATTGAAAGGGAACGATACAATTGAAAGCTTTTTGAAAAGAGCAGATGAAGCACTATATATCTCAAAATCCAATGGTAAAAACAGAACGACCGTGCTTTTTTAAAGCACACGAGAACCGGTATTTCCAAACAAAAAATGAGTGGTATAATTTTTTAATGAACATCGAAAAACTCTTGAAGCGTCGCGGATGATATCCGCGATTTATTGTTCAATTTAATGGAGGTGGCACTTGTGTTTTTAAACTTTTTGTTGCTTGTCTTAGGACTTGCCTTTGTAAGTATAGGCGCTGACAAAGTTGTTGAGGGTGCTTCTGCTATTGCAAAAAAGCTTAGGGTCTCAGACCTTGTCATCGGTCTCACAATAGTGTCTTTTGGCACATCGGCTCCGGAATTAGTTGTAAACATTGTTTCTTCAATCAAGAAAAATTCAGACATTGCGCTTGGCAATATAATCGGTAGTAACATATTCAATATACTTGTAGTTGCAGGGCTCTCCGCTATAATAAAACCAATAAGTGTTAAACACTCGACACTCAAGAAAGATATTCCTCTAAGCTTCTTAGCTGCCGTGTCAGTTCTTGCTCTTGGTAATAAAGGAAACAACCTTCCTTCGATAATAACGCGCGGTGATGGCATTGTGCTTTTATCTTTCTTTGCCATATTTGCTGCTTACGTATTCGAAATGGCAAAAAAAGATAGAGAAATCTTTGAAGAGTTAGAAGTGGAGAAGCTAAAAAACATAAACACTTGGCTCGCTGTACTTTACGTAATTGGTGGTTTAGCAGGGCTTATAATTGGTGGGCGATGGATTGTGAACAGTGCAACGCAGATAGCAAGAGCACTTGGGGTTTCGGACAAAATGATAGGTTTAACAATCGTTGCTGCCGGGACATCTATACCCGAGCTTGCTACGTCGTTGGTTGCCGCTGTAAAGGGTAATAGCGAAATAGCCCTGGGAAATGTTATTGGTTCGAATATATTCAACATTTTCCTCATACTAGGTGTTTCTGCCACTCTTAATCCTGTTCACTACCCTACAGCGTTGAACGTTGACGTAGCACTACTTCTTGTTATAACGGTTATCTTAACACTATTTTCAAAGGATTTGAAAATAAACAAAATCGAAGGTGCTCTCTTTTTCGCAACATATGTAGGATACACTGCTTACCTAATAGTCAGAAGATAGGACTTTTGATACACTCTCAAGAAGGTGGTATACATGTACGAGCATCTTGAGTATTACGGAGTATCAAAGAGGGTTATAGATGCTATGAATAAAATAGACAGAAAACTCTTTGTTCCTGCAGAGTATCAAGATAGTGCATACATTGACACACCTCTTCCAATAGGTTACGGTCAAACGATATCAGCACCACATATGGTCGGATTGATGTGCGAATATTTGGATTTGCAAGAAGGAGACAAAGTACTTGAAATTGGAACTGGAAGTGGGTACAATGCCGCTGTAATGTCACAACTCGTTGGACCTTCAGGGAAAATCTACACTGTTGAAGTCGTCGGACCTTTGTATGAAAGAGCGAAGAAGGTTATCGAACAATTAGGAATAGACAACATCGAAATGTTTCTCTGTGATGGAAAGCTTGGATTACCGCAGTTTGCCCCTTATGACAAAATCGTTGTCACGTGTTACGCAAGAGAAATCCCACCCACACTGATTGAACAACTTCGCGAAGGTGGGATTTTATTGATTCCTGTTGGTGACGAATATATCCAGGTTCTAAAGAGAATAAAAAAATACGGTCAAAAAGTTACCGAAGAATCATTGGGTCATGTTAGGTTTGTGCCGATGGTATAAACTTCAATCTTCACTGAGAGTGTGAGTATGTTGAGCATATGCAAAGTATAGTTTTTTTATTGTGATTTTACCCCACGTATACGTGATTATAGAAGCCGTGGTGTTCCCGATAACTATCCCCAACCATACGCCAATTAACCCCATCTTAAAACCATTCACAAACAGCCAGGTCCAAAAAACTTGGAATATGATTGTTCTCAATATCGTCGTTACTAAACTTTTGTATCCATGGCCTATTCCCTGGAACATTCCCGATGTTAACATTCCAAATGGTGTCCCTGGAAGGAACAGACACAATAGTTTGAGCGCTTGTGAAACATTTTCTAAAAGTAGAGAGGAAGATTTTGAATATGAAAACATAAGTGCAAGTGGCTTTGAGAAAAAGAAAATTCCCAACATCGTGCCAATGGCAAAATACTCAGCAAACTTTATTGCATAATTCAGAGCACCTTCAAGCTTCTTTATATCTTTCGCCCCCTACGCTGCTCCGGTTACCGTTGTTACAGCCGAAGAAACTCCAATAATCGTCAAAGTTCCTAAGTTTATTATTCGCCAAGCTCCAGTAAACGTTGCTACTCCCAAATCTCCAGCCGCTTTTGATGCAAAAAAATTAAGAAAATATATTGCCACAGACATCGTAATTTGAGCAAGTGCTGTTGGAAAACCAACTATGGAGATGTCATAGAGGATTTTTCTATCCAAAGAAAAGTCTTTGAAAGTTACGTTCAAAAAAGTTTTCCTAGAAAAAATCAGAAGGTACAAAAGTATAGCACTTGCCACAAAGATGGAGATATTAGTTGCCCATGCTGCTCCTTTGATGCCCAAGTTGAAAGTATATATAAAAATAGGGTCAAGAACCATGTTCAATACGGAGCTAAAAAGAACTATATACATTGGTCGCTTTGAATCGCCTTCTCCACGAAGAATGCCTATAGCTGAGTTGTTGAACATCGTAAATATCGATGATAGGAAGATTATAGAACCATAGTCTTTCGCCTTTTGTATTGCAATCTCTGAAGCATTTGTGAATTTCAAAACAAAACCAAGTGATAAAATGCCGATAACGGTAGTCAAAAAGCCCACGATAATGGCAAGAATTATAGAATGTTCTGCCACAGAATTTGCACCTTCGAAATCCTTAGCACCTATTCTCCTGGCGATTGCAGAACTAGTCCCGACCGCAATCCCAGTAGCAATCGATATCACTATCATGTATATCGGGAAAAATAAACCCATTCCAGCCAACGAGGAAGGACCAAGGCCAGCAACCCATACGGCATCTACGAGATTGTAAAGCGTTTGAATAAGCATAGCTATCATGTTTGGTATAGACAACTTTATAACGGCTTTTTTGTAATCTCCCAGAAGTAGCTCAACATTTTTGTTTAATTTCATATTTGAACTTTTTGAGCTGTTATCCAACATAGCTCCCACCCTGTTATCTGTTATTCTAACCTTTCTACAAACGATTTCATCTCATTCAGTGCGCGTTCAGCCGCTTTTTCACGGTTCTTACCTGCACCAAGCAAGCCAAAGTTAGCGTACATAGGTTTTAGCTCCTCAGCGGTCGTTATATAATCTATCAGTGCACCACACATGGTTTTCTTTGGAAATTCAACCATCTCTTTTCCTTCCAATAGTCTTGCAATGTTAAGTCCTACATAAAGACCTGTCATTGCAGATTCTACGTATCCTTCAACACCCGTTATCTGTCCTGCAAAGAATATATTTGGCTCTCTTTTCAACCTCAAAAATCTGTCTAACACTCTTGGTGAGTCTATGTAACTGTTCCTGTGCATCACACCATACCTCAAAATTTCCGCATTTTCCAGTCCCGGAATCATCCTTATAACTCTCAGTTGCTCTCCCCATTTCAATCGTGTTTGAAATCCAACAAGATTGTACATAGTGCCTTCAACATTTTCCTTTCTCAATTGAACAACAGCATAGGGTTCCTTCCCCGTCTTTGGGTCAGGAAGTCCAACAGGTCTCAACGGACCGTATCTCATAGCATCCTTTCCACTGCGTGCTATTTCTTCTATCGGCTGACATCTTTCGAAAAGTAACTTCCTATCAAAATCTTCCATCTCGACAACTTCCGCGTTAACCAAGGCTTCCCAAAAAGCTTCGTATTGTTCCTTATTCATTGGGCAATTTATGTAATCCCCCGAACCTACACCATATCTATCTGCTACGTAGCAAATATCCATATTTATGCTATCTGCACTTATTATCGGAGCGACCGCATCGAAAAAATTAAATAACCCTCCGCTTACCTCTTTGAGCCATTCTGCAAGTGCTCCATCTGTTGTAGGACCCGTAGCGATAACCCAAATGCCATTTTCACCTGGTTTTGTCACTTCTTCATCTATCACTTCTACAAGCCCTGATGCCAGTAATCTTTCTGTCACACACCTTGAAAATTTCTCCCTATCAACAGCCAATGCCTTTCCAGCAGGAACCCTATTTTCCATGGCGCACTCTAAGATAATACTACCAAACAATTTCATCTCCTCTTTTAAAAGTCCCTCTGCGTTCTTCAAATCCAGCGACTTTAAAGAATTACTACATACCAGCTCGGCAAAGTAATCACTTTTGTGCACAGGTGATTTCTTTATTTTCTTCATCTCGTGAATAATTACCTTATGCCCTCTTTTCACAAGTTGCCAAGCTACTTCACTACCTGCCAAACCTGCCCCTACAATATGGACTTCGTTTACAGCAATCTGTCCGTTCACATCAACCACCTCAATTTTCCAATTCTTCTATTTTCGCCAAATCTTTTCACCATTTCTGCTTGTGTAATTTTACCATACCAATAAAAAAAGCGAAAAAGCCTCTGCGGAAAGCAGAGGCTTTTTGAAGGGTATTTAGGAATCCTGGGCACTACCTACTCTCGCAAGGGGTCGCCCCCTTACTACCATCGGCCCGCGGTGGCTTAACGGCCAGGTTCGGAATGGAGCTGGGTGTTTCCCACCGCAGTATCGGCACCCAGGGCCATTCAAAAG
>NZ_DBOLZL010000001.1:0-21683 GCF_059913585.1 Fervidobacterium sp. | reverse complement strand
CTCCTTTCGATTGATTTGGTTAAAAGGCGAGGGCAGGAGCCTGCTGAACCAAACCTCCAGGGTGACAAGGGTTAAAAACCCAACCAACTTATCATGGTTAAAGGCAGGCGACAGACTCCTAGAATGGCTTGAAAGCCAAGGGATAGTAAGTCGTCCTGCCCTGCCTACTTTTTGACTAAAATATTTATACCATATTTTTACGTAGGAGGTACGATATGAATTACTGTTTAGTAAAAGCCCTTCCACAATTCCGTCCCATGGTCTGGGGAAATCCTGAATTAAATAAAAAGTTCAGCATACCAGAATCACAAACTAACCTCCCAATAGGTGAAATTTGGCTTCTATCCGGTCACCCACTGTATGAAACTACTCTAGAAAGTGGCTTAACAATCAATCAGTTTGGCCACAACCTATACAATGATAAATACCCACGATTCCCCATTTTAATTAAACTTGTTTCCACAAATCAATGGCTTAGTGTTCAAGTCCATCCCGACGATGGATACGCGCGCAATGTAGAAAACGAACCGTGGGGAAAAAGTGAGGCATGGTATTTTTTAACAGATGGGGAATTTGCAATATGCGAAGATGTGCAAAAAATGAAGGAATATATAAATTCTGGACGTATTAATAAAATTGATGAAATTCTCACATTCGTGAAGGTCAAGAAAGGAACTTTTGTTAACATTCCGGCTGGAACTGTTCATGCACTTGGACCAAAGAGCACCGTTATCGAAGTGCAACAATCATCAGATTTGACCTACCGCATATACGATTGGGGCAGACCAAGGGAGACACACTTAGAAAAAGCATTGCAAGTAAGTAAGAACATTAAACTAAGTGACATCGTTTTAGAAAATGCCGATAGTCTCGAAACAAACTATTTTTGCATGAAAAAATCATTGGCTCAAGATGACTTAGAAAACAATCTCGTTGTTCACATACCTACACAAATTTCAGAAAACTACTGTGCCAAACTGATTATCAACGAAAATACTTGCAAAGACTACAATAGTTATAGCAAAGTTGATAACTTGCTTGAAGAACTTGGTGTTGGTATTTTCGTTACCAACTTTCTAACAATCTAGGCTATTCATAGAGAATGCGTAAAACAAAGCGGGCTTTTCGCCCGCTTTTTTCGTTTCTATTTCGCTGAACTTATTCCCTATCTTTCAATTTCTCCTGGAGCAAACTAACTATATCTTTTACAGTCATCAACTTCTCAATTTCATCGTCCTCGAGTTTTATACCGAACTCATCCTCAAAGACCATAACCAAATCAAATGCATCAAGAGAATCTGCTCCAAGGTCTTCAATTAAGTGACTATCTTCCTCAATATCTTCGATAGGAACGTTCAGCTTCTCAGAAATAATCTCTGCAACTTTTTTGAAGAGTTCTTCTCTTTCCATATTTTGCACCCTCCTAACTCTCTCATATTTTTGAAATATTTCAGAACGAACACTTTCCAGAATAATTGCAAAGAAAAAATCATAAATTTTCTTGCTATATTTTAATCAAAGGCATTCCCTTTGTCAATATTTAATTACTGCTTTTCCATAACTATCAATTCCTCAACAAGCCCTTCGATGAATTTGAACGCATTCTCCCAAAATCCTTCTTTTCTTAGGTCTATACCTACCTTTTCAAGCAATTTTTCTGGAGAATACCTCCCTCCACTTTCCAAAAGTTCTAAGTATTTGCCCACAAAAGCCTTGCCTTCCTCCAAGTATTTTTGATAAAGCGCAATGACCAAGCACTGAGCAAAATTATAAGCGTAAACGTAAAATGGAGTTTCGTAAATGTGTGGTATCGAAGCCCACTCGTTGTTATACCACTCTGGAATTTCAACAACATCTCCAAAAACCCTTTCAAGTTCCTCGTGGTAAATATTGTTCAATTCATCCCATCCAACATATCCGTTCTTGCTCGCTAAATCGTGTGCCCTTATCTCAAAGTTTGTGAACATATTCTGTCTGAACGTTGTTGCAAAAATATCCTCGATTTTAGAGGCAATAAGCGCCATTTTTTCCTCTTTAGAAAGCTTGCTTTTCAAGTTATCAAACACCAAAAACTCTCCAAACACAGACGCAAGCTCTGCCAGTGTTAATGGCGTGTCGTGATTAAAGAACGTCTGTTTGCTCGACAACGTCCCATGTAACCCGTGACCAAGCTCATGAGCAAGAGTCATAACATCGTACATATCATTTGTGAAATTGGTCAGCACATATGGAGGGAGTTTTGTCGTTGCGTAGATACAATACGCCCCGCTTACTTTTTCTTTTCTTGGATACAAATCTATACGTTCTTCTTTGAAGAAAGATTCCACCACATTTCCTGCTCTCTCATCAAAAACATAATAAGACTCCAGAATTATATCTTTCGCCTCTTCAAAACTAAACTCTTTCTTTTTGTTCGAAATCGGTGCATATATATCTGCTAAAGTGAGCCTCTCGCCAAGAATTTTGGATTTCCAATCATAATACCTTCTCAAAATCTCTGTCTTTTCATTTGTTACCTCTATAAGCCTATCAACAATTTCATCACTTACCTCATTTGCAAAATTCATCATCGAGATAGGCCTTGGAAACCTTCTGAGTCTGCTCTCCGTATCGTAATCTCTAACCACCAGGTTGTAAACTTCAGTGAGGACAATCGCATCATCCTGGAACCTTTCAAGGAACAACTTCATTGCTTGTTTGCGTAGTTCACCATTTGTAGACCTTCTCAGAGCCTTTATCTCTTCAACCGTAAGTGTTTTCCTCTCTCCATCGAGTTCCATTTCAAATGTATATGAGCTCTGTAACCGGCTATGTATCTTCGCAATCCCATCTCTTCTTGAAACAGAAGTTAGTGCAAGCACTTGCTCGGCATCTTTTGAAAGAAGGTGTTTTCTTCTTTCAATGATACGTTTAATCATATGCTCATAATTCCCATCCAGTTTTATAATCTCTTCAAGCACATCATCACTTAACGCTGCGAGTTTAACTTCCACAATTGCATCCTGTTCCTGCAATTCCGATGACAACTGCTGGATAATACCCAAAACCTTCTGGCTTTCCACACTTCCGGTATCAACAGAATACCTCATCCACGCATACTGAATAGACTTGGCAAACTCATCCATGTGCTCTTCAAAATCTCTTATCAACTTCGCCAATTGTTGAGGAGCGGTTTCACGCTCTATCTCATTAACAATTTTCTTAACATCTACCAAATGTATCCTTGCATTTTCTATCGCAGCTTCATCGTTTGCAAATATCCTTTCTAGTTTCCACTCCAAAGCACATCCCCCCTTGTTGGATTATCTAACCATCTGAAATTAGTGTTACTTATTCCTCTTCCTCGCCAATTCTTAGCATGGCAAGGAAAGCCTCCTGAGGAATAGTTACATTACCGATTTCTCTAAGCTTTTTCTTACCTTCCTTTTGCTTTTCTAATAACTTCATCTTTCTTGTCACATCTCCACCGTAACATTTCGCAAGCACATCTTTCCTAAGTGCCTTGACTGTGGAGCGTGCGATAAACCTTCCGCCAGCTTTTGCCTGAATTGGTATCTCAAATTGGTGTTGTGGAATGAGCTCTGCAAGTTTATCAACAAGCTTCCTTGCAATTGTATAAGCCTTTTCTCTGTGCGCAACAAACGAGAGCGCATCTACCGGTTCTTTATTAACGTATATCGTTATCTTAACAAGGTCGCTCTTTCGATACTCCAAAAATTCATAGTCCATCGATGCGTAACCACGGCTGACAGCTTTCATCTTATCGAAGAAGTCAAAAATAATCTCTGCAAGTGGCACCTCAAAATGCAATACAACACGCTCATGACCTGCATTCTCAGTAGACACCAGAGTGCCACGTTTCTCATTCTGCACCAAGTTCATCAACTTACCAATATATTCAGGAGGTGTGATTATTGACAGTTTCACATAAGGCTCATAAATCTCCCTAACTTCGCCTTCTTCCGGGAACTTCGCCGGGTCGTTTATAAATACCTCCTCCCCACTGTGAGTTACAACTTTGTACTCAACGTTCGGGGCGGTAAGAATAACCGCCATATCGAATTCCCTTTCAAGCCTTTCCCTTACAACATCCATATGCAACAATCCCAAAAATCCACACCTAAAACCAAAACCAAGCGCCGGTGAGTGGTCTGGTTTGAACACAAGTGCCGCATCGTTCAGCTTGTATTTCTCCAAAGCCTTTCTCAATTCTTCGTAATACTCTGGCAAGCCAGGATACATACCTGCAAAGACCATCGGCTTGACCTCTTTGTAACCAGGCAGCGGCTCAGGTGCTGGATTATCTGGCTTAGTAATAGTATCACCTATCCTTGCTTTAGAAACATCCTTCAACCCAGCCACAACATACCCTATATCCCCAGCTTTTAAAATATCGACAGGAACCATCTCAGGTGTAAACGTTCCTACTTCAACAACCTCATAAATCTCGCCAGAAGACATCATCATTATCTTATCGCCCGCTTTTATCTCGCCATCGAAAACCCTAACATACGCTATAGCACCACGGTATTTATCGTATTTAGCATCAAAAATCAAAGCCCTCAAATGCCCGTCATCCGCAGTCTTTGGCGCCGGAACTAACCTAATCACTGCTTCAAGCAATTCTTTTACACCGATACCTTCCTTCGCACTGATTCTAAACACATCTTCGCCGGGTATACCTATCAAATCCTCAATTTCCGCAACCGTTTCCTCAATATTCGCATTCGGCATATCTATCTTATTAACCGCAGGGACTATCTCAAGATTGTGCTCAAGTGCTTTGTATGTATTTGCAACAGTTTGCGCTTGAACACCTTGAGTTGCATCAACAAGCAAGATGGCCCCTTCAACTGCTGCCATACTCCTGTCAACTTCGTAAGAAAAATCAACGTGTCCTGGTGTATCAACGATATTTATCTCATATTCATTCCCGTCATCCGCCTTGTAAAACACCCTAAGCGGGTGAGACTTAATTGTTATTCCTCTCTCCCGCTCGATATCCATACTATCCAAATACTGTTCTCTCATCTTTCTCTTTTCTACAGCATTTGTCATCTCCAAAATCCTGTCAGTTAAGGTTGTCTTTCCATGGTCGATATGTGCAATAATACAAATATTCCTTACATTCTCTATCTTTCGCATCAATCCATACCCTCCGTGTGTTTCTTCTTAATTTTTCAATCCAATAACCTCAACAATTGTGTATGGTATCTTAATATCCTCTTGTTCAAACGTATTCTTAATCCTCGCTGCTACCGCATTTAACGTATCAAAATAAGTCTCACGTTCTGTCCAGAATCGAACTGTCAAAGTTACACCACTTGCATCAAACCCCTTGAAAACAACTACATTCGAAACACTTTCATCCTTAACAACCAAAGGCTCTTCTTCAAGCACACGTTTCAAAACGGAAATTGCTTTCTCCATATTCACTGAATAATCTACCGTTACATCCACATCTATCCTTCTATATTTACCTGGCCAGAACTTCGTAACAGTCCCAGACCAAACCTTCCTATTCGGAATAAGAATGAGCTTTCCATCGAATGTCATCAAATGTGTATGGTTCATCTTTATCACATCAACAGTGCCAGTTAACCCATCGATATCCACAACTTCACCTTCAAAGACCTTCCTTGTCATCAAAACCAAAACACCAGAAAGGAAGTTTGTTAATGGTTCTTGTAGCGCAAGACCAAGTACAATACCGGAAATTCCAAGACCTGCAAGATACGGTGCAAGATTTACATCCCAGATAGCTAAAATAACTGCAATTGCAAATCCATAAATAAGAAAACCGAGGATAACCGAAACCGTTTTTGGAGCCTTCACTTCCTTTCCTATTGTTGACATAAACCTGTCAATGGAACGCATAATAACCTTGTGAATAACGTATGCAATCAGTACGGTAAAAACAGACAAAGTAATATTCACAATCAAACTCACAGTCATTGCCGACACCTCATTTCTTTAGTTTTGTAATTTTAATACATTATCTGCACTGCTTCACGCACTTCTTCCATCGTTTCCTGAGCTACCTTCCTTGCCCTTTCATTCCCTTCTTCCATCTTTGCTATTACTTCATCATCAGAAATAGCATTATACCTATCCCATATCGGCTGAAGCTTATTAACCATATTCTTCAAAAGCAACCTCTTACAATCCACACAACCAATCTTAGCCTGAGTACAACCTTCGTAAACCCATTGCTTTTCTTCTGGGTTATCCGCCGTTCCGAATGCTTTGTGATAACCCCAGACAGGGCAGACCTCTGGATTACCTGGGTCCGTTCTTCTTTTTCTGTTAGTATCCGTAACCATTGGCATAACCATCTTAGAAAGCTCTTGTTCGGTAGTTATCAAAGGGATTGTATTTCCATAGCTCTTACTCATCTTCCTTCCATCAGTTCCTAACAACTTCGGAACTTTTGAAAGCAACTCTTTTGGCTCCGGGAAAACTTCCCTTTTAAAAATATAATTAAACCTTCTGGCAATCTCACGAGTAAGCTCGATATGGTACACCTGGTCTTCTCCAACAGGGACTCCTTCTGCTTTGTAAATCAAAATATCGGCAGCCTGCAAAACAGGATACATTAAAAACCCAGCATTCGAAAGGTCTCTATCCGTAACTTGCTGTCGCATTTCCTTATAAGTAGGCACCCTTTCAAGCCAAGATAAAGGCGTGACCATGGCAAAAAGTAAGAAAAGCTCTGCATGCTCTTTGACAGCTGACTGAACAAAGAGTGTTGACTTCTCAAGCCCAACCGCCATCATGGTTTTAACTAACTCGAAAGTATTTGTCTTAAGTTCACTTGTATCCTCATAGTGCGTTGTTAACGCATGCCAATCGGCAACAAAATAAAACGTATCGTTCCCTTCGTTTTGGAGCTTAACCCAGTTTTCAAAAACACCAACATAATGACCAATATGAACCTTCCCAGTTGGTCTAATTCCACTGAGTATGCGCATTGATTTTTCCTCCTTGCGGTATGAATTTATCGGATGTTATTATACCACAAATACATAAAATAAAAATCCCCAAAGTTGGGGATTGATTTATTGATTCAAAATTTTTAGGGAAAATACTCGCAACTTTCTTTCTTTGTAACTCAACACATTTTCTCAAACTCTTTTAGCAAAGCTCGAGATTATTCTTAACATTCATCATATTCATCATAAAATCCCTCATAGGGAAGCTCAAAAGAAAAACTCCGCAGTACCTCTATCAATATATGAAAACCGTTTCAATCCCTCATAGGGAAGCTCAAAACACCTATGCAGATGCGGTCGAAACACTCAAAGCAAGAATGTTTCAATCCCTCATAGGGAAGCTCAAAACGATTATGAAGCAGTGTTACCGATGTTACCGATTTTCGTTTCAATCCCTCATAGGGAAGCTCAAAACCTGTGTCTGAATATTCGAGCTGAATTTCAGAAAGTTCGAGTTTCAATCCCTCATAGGGAAGCTCAAAACTCACATTTGTTGCATCAAAATATGCTCTTGCAAAGGTTTCAATCCCTCATAGGGAAGCTCAAAACCGATTTCGCTTTCTGCTGTGAAGAATGCTCGTTTGAGTTTCAATCCCTCATAGGGAAGCTCAAAACTGACCCATCTGAAGGCGAAATAAGTGTGTGGATGTATGGTTTCAATCCCTCATAGGGAAGCTCAAAACTTTACTTGGGAGTGCTATATATCGTTTTTCATTTACACGTTTCAATCCCTCATAGGGAAGCTCAAAACTAAATACAACTAAATATGATATTTTGTGGAGTAGTAGTTTCAATCCCTCATAGGGAAGCTCAAAACTTGGGTAACTTCGGTAACTTGAGTAACTCACTTTTTGTTTCAATCCCTCATAGGGAAGCTCAAAACTTGACAGTCGGTAAGAACACGCTGTAATTCTTGCTTTTGTTTCAATCCCTCATAGGGAAGCTCAAAACTTGAAACGATCATAAATGTTTATAATGGAAAACACAAAAGTTTCAATCCCTCATAGGGAAGCTCAAAACCAATACCATACACGATGTAATCAGTGATGAGTTGGTTTCAATCCCTCATAGGGAAGCTCAAAACGGAGTTATTGGAGTTCTTGAAAGAGTATCCGATTAGGTTTCAATCCCTCATAGGGAAGCTCAAAACTAACAGAAGCAGTACAATATACATTCAGTGTCTGGGGTTTCAATCCCTCATAGGGAAGCTCAAAACTCACAGCTCGCAGGTAACACTCCACCCTTACACGCGTTTCAATCCCTCATAGGGAAGCTCAAAACAGGAAGGTAGGTATGAAAGGTTTTGTGAAGGTTCTTGGTTTCAATCCCTCATAGGGAAGCTCAAAACTTAAAGGCAAATATTCGCAAGTGTCAAGCAGTGATGTTTCAATCCCTCATAGGGAAGCTCAAAACCGGTAGGAGGCAATTATGAAGATAGTAGTTGAAAATTAGTTTCAATCCCTCATAGGGAAGCTCAAAACATACGAGCTGTTTTGTTCTTTGCATCGAATGTTTCGGTTTCAATCCCTCATAGGGAAGCTCAAAACTATTGCGAAATGGCTTACACAATACCTGACGACGAAGTTTCAATCCCTCATAGGGAAGCTCAAAACACGACGTTAGCGAGGTGAGCTTTAGCATAAGCATTGTTTCAATCCCTCATAGGGAAGCTCAAAACTTCGTCGATGATACACAAATCATTCAGCTGGTAGAAGAGTTTCAATCCCTCATAGGGAAGCTCAAAACAAGAATACGTCATCTCTGAATTGTCTATCTCGACTGGTTTCAATCCCTCATAGGGAAGCTCAAAACTTTTCAACAAACACCTGAGACATATCATCAGCTCTAGTTTCAATCCCTCATAGGGAAGCTCAAAACTGATTTCAGGAGTTGTAAGTCTATAAATCACGGTGGTTTCAATCCCTCATAGGGAAGCTCAAAACGAGGATGGCAAGAATAGAAGTTTATACACAAAACAAGTTTCAATCCCTCATAGGGAAGCTCAAAACACACACCTGCAAACAATCGCAAGATTGAATTCATTGGTTTCAATCCCTCATAGGGAAGCTCAAAACGCAGGAACTGCTTTTACGACAAGGCAACCGTAGGTACTGTTTCAATCCCTCATAGGGAAGCTCAAAACGCAAAGAAGCTCGAAACAGGAAAAGCACGAAAAGACCTGTTTCAATCCCTCATAGGGAAGCTCAAAACCCAAACCTCAGCTTGTTGGTATCCCAGATAGGTTGTTTCAATCCCTCATAGGGAAGCTCAAAACGAGAATTATCCAAGGCTTGTATGGGAGTTAAAGTCAAGTTTCAATCCCTCATAGGGAAGCTCAAAACGAACAACTCGTAGAAAAACAAAAAGCGCTCGAATAGTTTCAATCCCTCATAGGGAAGCTCAAAACTGCGAAAGGTGTCAAATTTTTCCAAAAAACACGTTTTAGTTTCAATCCCTCATAGGGAAGCTCAAAACCGTCACGCAATCTTCAATTCACTTTATTCGAACAGTTTCAATCCCTCATAGGGAAGCTCAAAACTTTAGCCTCGACGATAGAAGGTGCATTAACGATGACAAGTTTCAATCCCTCATAGGGAAGCTCAAAACTTTAGCCTCGACGATAGAAGGTGCATTAACGATGACAAGTTTCAATCCCTCATAGGGAAGCTCAAAACCTGAAGTAAACACGCGCAGTGGGAAAATTGTCTACAGTTTCAATCCCTCATAGGGAAGCTCAAAACGCATCAAAATTTGCAAAATCTATGCGCACGTTGACATCGTTTCAATCCCTCATAGGGAAGCTCAAAACTGGATGTTACAACGTGTTTTTGAATGAAAAAAACTATGTTTTGACACTTTTATTTAGTATTATACCACAATGATATTTACCTGGTAAAATTTATTTTCACGGAAAACACAGTTTTGGCTCAAAGACTTTTATTTAAGCCACATAAATCAACTTTGGACGTCTTTCCGGATCCCTAAGTTTTTTTACGTTATTGTAGGTTCGGAAAACTACAAAAAATTTGTTGGTTCCCTCCGATTTCCAAAAAATTCTTTTTCCAGAAAATCATCAGACTTTAAAATATAAAACATTACTGAGTCTTCTTCTTCGTTGATTATCTTTTTTATTTCTGCCTTAAGCTTCTCATATTTAGATTTTGTTAACTCTCCCTCTAACAAAGAATTTTGAATCCAGGTGAGGTATTTACGCCCAATCTTGAGAACTTTTGCTACCCTTTTTTCATTAACATCGTATGCCATGATCACGTACATGTTTCCACCCCTATGCTCTAACAAAAGGTTTGTAATCTTCATCATTAATAATGAATTTTTCAACTTTGTAGAGTTCCATCCGTATCAGATTTCTGTAGCTCACATTTCTCTTCAATTTTTCATTTCGAACAGTAGTTTCAAGCCTGTTTTCTATTTCCGAAACTACTATTTTTCTTCCTTCTTCGTTAAGGTATACTCCATTAGACCCCCTAACAAAATGTTTTGTTTTTATCTGCCCCTTGTTGATGAGTGAAAATATTGCTCTGTCAACTAGGACGGGTTTGAAAACTTCCGAAACATCAAGATTCAACGTAAACCTTCTATGATTGTTAGCATGAAGGTATCCAATTCTTGGATCAAGGTGTGTTTTGTAGATTTCAGATAACACAGCCGTATAAATGATACTGTTACCAAATGAAATTAATGCATTTAGGCTATCTTCAGGTGGTCTTTTTGTCCTTGTTTCAAACTTGAAAGATTTATCCTTAATTATATAGTTAAAAGCTGAATAATATGCCTGACGAATATTTGCTTCGACTCCCATCAATTCCTCAATGCTTTTCGCTTCGAGCAAACCTTTCTCCATTTGTTTGATCCCTGAAGATATGTCTTCAACCTCCTGACTATTATAATCACCTAAATTTCTCAGCATGTTTTTGCATGCACCTTTCAAAAAACCTTTAGCTAATGTCAATCGTCGACTTTGATCCATAAAGGTTTGAACTTGCTTGAGCAAAACATAAGATGAGTTATAATGCTCCCGAGGATAGTAAGAACCAATATAGTATCCATAATAGTTGAAGAAGTGTGCAACAATCTCTTTTTCTGTAAAGAATTCTAACACTCTTTTATTTATGTCAACTTCCCCAAAGAAATACACTTGCTTTATGTTTTCTACAGGTACGTACTTCCGCTTACCACTTTCCTCAACGAAACTGATGGTGTTATTCTTTCTTTCCAATGTCCCACTTGAAAATATGTAAAGGGTTTCCATCATGTTATCCTCCCCAACAAAATTCTCCATATGAACAGGACTTACATAATGCTTTATATTCAGCCTTCGGAGGCTTTTCTAGTTCAATGGTTCTCTTGAGATCTTCCAAAAGACTTTTGAGCTCTATCTCTGATTGTTCGTCAAGCTTCACCTTTATTCTCTTTTTTTCTTTAGGTATCAGTAATTCTCCTTCGGCGTTGATTCCTTGTGTCTTTAAAATGTATAGATAATAAAGCAATTGCAACTTAGCTTGCTTTAACCTCCTTGAAGAACTCTTAATTTCACCAATCAAAAGCTTATTTTCCCTAGAAGTCACAATATCTATTTTCATACCTGGTGCATTTATTAGCTCATGTTTGTAGCGAGAATAGGACTCTTCATGAATAAGTCTTCCAAGCTCGAGTAAATCAAAGCTTTGATACGATTCTATACCATGACTAATCAACCAAGCCTCTCTTTTGCAATTAAGATAGGAATATAACCAATTAGGTTGTATTCCCACCGAAAATTTTTCATCTTTGTTCACCATATTAAAGACTCCGTTTCCGATGAATCCGAAGTAAAAAACTTGTAACCCACCTCGTCATCGTAGTACATGTGTATATCTTCTTTAGCAACAAATCGCAATGTTTCATATCTACTTAACACAGGTGGTGGAATCAAACCTTCTTTTGCCCTAAAATATGGTACGGAAACTATCCTTTCCTGAACGCTTCTTTTAATTTGAGCAAGTTCGCGCTTTTTAAAGTCTTTGTTCTGTTCTTGTAGAATAGAAATTAGTCTATCGAGAATCCTTTCATCTTCGTCATTCTTGCAAATAAATATTTGGTAAGTGGGCATATATTTTATCAATTGAAAATCACTGAGTGTTTGTTCTGTATCTTTTCCTGAAAAAGTTAGGTCCATATATTTTCTGATAATGTCTTTTGCAAGGGTTATTTTCGTTCCCCTTTCTTCGATAATGTTTGCATACAACTCCGAAAGAGCTAAGTATTCCTGTTCGCTTATTACAGCTTTGTCCCAAACAATCTGCTTCGCCACATCTATATGAACATTCCCGTAAACCTTTCTTGCACTTGGCTCTTCAAAGTTTGTCACATATACTTTTGCCTTATTAATTCGATAATTTCTGTTACATCGCCCGGCGACTTGTATTATAGACGTAAGAGGTCCAAGTTCTCGAACAACCACATCAAAATCTAAATCAACCCCCGCCTCAACAACCTGAGTTGAAACAACGGCAACTCTCTCTTTCGATGAAATGGCATCCTGGATCCTCCTTAACCTTTCGATTCTATCCAAAGGAGTAATATTCGTAGATAGGTAAAACAACTTGGTATAACTATCTTTGAACAACATTTCTTTGATTAATTTGTACTTTTCTACAGAATCCTTAACAGTGTTAAAAACAAACAAGAATGAGTATTTATCATAATTTTGTTCTAAAACAAGCTTTACTATCTTCGAAAATTCATCCACTTGTTTTCTCAAAATGTGAATCTCTGTTCTACTTAAGTTGTTAAACATATCTTCATAACCTTTGTTCAGTTCTACCCAGTTTTTTCCAAACGCAGGTTGTGTTGCTGACATCATAATTATGTTTGCTCTGAGGTATTGTGAGACCATGTTAATAAATTCCTCAACGAGAGGCCATAGTTCAACAGGTATGCTCTGCGGTTCGTCAAGAATGATGATGCTTCCATACAACTTGTAAAACTTCTTCATTAGCCTGTTTCGATAACCAAGCAAAGTATGGAAAAATTGCCAAAACGTAGTCAATATAATTTCGCTGTCCCAACTTTCAATCAAAAATTGACTTTGTGAATCATATTCTTCATCTAAGTTTGGTTTGTTTTGTTCTTTAACACTTGATGTTTTTTCTATTGCTTCTGCAAGGTGATAGTGTGATATGAAAAATCTTTCTGGTGACTTCGCGTATTCTTCTAATTGTTCAAGAATTTCTTCGAGAACCGTCTTGCTTTGCTCTATAATCGAAACAAATGGAAGTGCATATATTATTCTTGGTTTTCTACCCCGCTTTCTAAATATCCTTTCGCGTAGAATAAGCGCGGCATTCAGCACTGCTAATGTTTTTCCGGCTCCTGTTGGGGCAGTGATTTTTAACTTCAAACCGTTATCTTCTGTTAAATTGAGATTCTCCACACTTTCTTGGACAGTGCTAAAGAGCCTTTCTCTAATGTCGATTATCTTTTGTGATAATCCTTCGTTATTTAGAAAATTGGCTTTGAATAGTTTGACGATGTTGGAAGGAATATCCGGTCTTTCATCGATAACATACCCAGAGGCATCTTTTTTGTCAGAGTCTATAACAAGGGAGTAAATCAGCTGGGCCATCATTGCTACCTGTTTTTTTATTTCTTCTGAAGCTTTCCTGTAGCTTTTGTAAAAAAGATTTTCAATTGAACACAAAACATTTCTAAGTCCGTCATTTTGAAATAAAATCTTTGGTAAAGTTATCCCAAGCTCCTCATAATCCTTGATAATGATATCCAGTTTCTTCGCAATATCTTTGAATTGTTCCGATGCGATGTCATAATTTTCTCTTATTTTTATTCCCACAAATTCGCTCTCTCCAATGCAAAAATCATACTCTGGGAAAAAATCATCGATGGATGTAAGGTTATCATGATGAGCTAGAACGCTCATGTAACCAATAAGTGGGGAAAATTTCAACCAGCTATCTTTGTTCTCTAAATTGTATTGTTCAACAAACTCAAGCAAACTCGCCGCAGTTACTAAAGCAGATATAAAAGAATGCCTCGAATATTTATTGTTAACTCCATCTCTTAGCTTCCTTTGGAAATAGCTCGTGTACTTTCCAAAATCATGGAAATAACAAATGATTTTCATTATTAACTCAAAGTATTCAATATCAATTCCAACATCTTTCAGGTAATGTAGGGATATTAAAAAAACATTTCTGTGATGGTCTTTCAAAAGCTGCCCAGGACGAGCAAAGAATTCCATCCGCCTTTCCCCCTTTAAGGAAAAAAGCTTCCTGTTTTGTCAGGAAGCCTTCGCAATTCAAAGAATCACATTGGAACTATATTGCTGTCCAAACCTCTAACTTTAAATAGTTCCTTCACGGTCGCCTTTATACTTCTTCCATCCGGACGGAATAAATAGTCTGATGCTCTTTTTAATCTTCTTCCACTCTCAAATGTGGCAGGTGCGCGATCAATAAACAAATTCTCAGCAGAAAGCAATTTCGACCCGTCACAGAGATAATCAGTTCTCAAAACAGAAGTAACTTCTTCTGTATTGTTTTCTATCTTTTCAACTTCGTATTCACCCACAAAAATGTAATGTGCAGGCATCTCAGTAATCCCAAGATAAATTGGAAATTTGTAAGAACCTGCTTGTAGGACAGATCTGAGGGATTGGTATATCCTGTCATTTTCATGATGGAAAAAAACCCTGTAAATGAGATTGTCAAATCCGCGTACTGGTAAAACAAATTCTAAAGGAACCTGAGTACCTCCTCTTTTACCGGTAACCTCTGAAGGCGATGTAACAAAAAGATAATTCACAACGTTGGTTTTCTTGCGTAACGGGGTTTTTATTTCAACTGATATGAAAGCATTTTCGTCGAAATCTTCATAGTAACTATCTCGTTGAAAACCTAACATAGCGGCGATTATTCCTGCCAGAGTCGTTCTTGGCGGGAAGTAATACGATAATGACGACGAGTTTGTGTAAAATTTTCTAAAATGTGCTACCTTACCTATTAAATCAAAGACCAATACTTTCATATTTACCAGCCCCAATGCTATATTTCTATTTTCTCAAATGTTACCCCCTGCGGTATTTCTAAACTTCCAAACAAAGATTCGAATTCGCGTTCCGTGAACAGCCTAATTTTCTCTATCTTTTCTTTCTTCTCTTCTAACAGCTTATTAAGACTCGAGAAATCAACATCTACATCTTCGAGTTTAGCAGGACTGTAAGGTGTTTTGACTTTGACAGTTATATAATCTCTCAGGTCTCCAACAAATGTTTCATCATCTTTCCACTCAATTCTTAAGTATAATCTCGGTTTTTGGTTTATCTTGCTTCTTGTGCTTGCCATAGTTATTAGAGCTTTAATCACAGTTACGTCAAAATTCTCAACTTCATCTTCAGTGAGTAAACTTTCCTTCGCTCTCCAAGCACTCACTAATCCATAGAAGCCTATCAATGCATACTTAATTCTCCAATCCTTACCCATCGTACCAGAACCTTGGGCACTGTCGCGTCCAGATAGAACAGATGTAATTGTTGCAGACGATAGTATTTCCGCAGGATGCAGAGAATATCCCCACGAAAATTGAATGGCTCCTGTTATTGGGATAGCTTCTCCCTTTCCACCATCACGAGACTTGATAGTCAAGGTTGCTCCAAAGTGCCTTACATCAACAAATAATTCTTTAGCAAGTTTAGTTATTTCTTCTTTAGAAAGTTTTTTCAAGTCTTTACCAACTTTTTTGAAAGCCTCTTCAAGCCTGGTCTTAGCATCTACGTTTCCACTTTCTAACTTGGCGACAAAAACTTCCATTCCTTTGTTGATCCAGTAATCACGTATGTATCTTTTCAGTCTTACGTCGCTAACCAAACTTCTCTGAGTATCATAGTCATACCTGGGCCTGTTTTCATCATCAGGGTCACCGTTTGTATTACAGAGTAGAGCATCGTAGAGGAATAAAATTTCTGAATTTCTTTCGACTACTTCACTCATTTTCATTTCCCCCTTCTCCAGAAGTTATGTACCTTTTCATTTTATATGCATACCCCGATAGGATAAAGTACACATTTTCTTGAGGTAACAAGGTCCAATCTTTCTCTGCTTTATCAAGGTACTCCTTGCATGCTCCAAATACCTTTTCCGTATAAGCGTTTAAACAATCATACTGTTTTAGTTTAGCAAAAACTTGTGTGACAAACATCTTGACTTTTTGCAAGGTCATGCCGTTGAAATTAATGAGATTTAAGATCTGCTTCCGTTCATCTGCTTTCCACTGCGTTTTGGCAATCTCAGCAACCAAAACCCCCAATAAAAACAACGCCAACCTCTGCGCATCATATCCAGTTTTTGCAACGTAACTTGCCAAATCTTTATCAATACTTTCTAAGCTTTCTAAAATGTCGTCCATCTTCTCATCCACCCCCTTCAAAATTCCAAGCTCTCTAAGGTACGCATAAAACGCATTAGATAGAAGTATCATATGTTCGAATTCATAAGGTCGTGAGAAAGTATAGCAGTCAGCATATGTTTCAAAATAACGCATTTTAAGTGCATCTAAGAATTTTGAAACAATCCAACGCTCATTGAGTGGTTTGCCCAAGAGCAGAGCTTCGTAGATATTGTATACTTCATTGAACAGCTGTTTTTTAACAGGGATTAGTACGAAAATACTTTTGAAATCAAGATTAAATGTTGTGTTCTGAAAAATGTTTGAAAACTCGCTAGAAACAAATTCTAACTTCTCAAATAAGTGTTTAAGCCTTGATGGAGTTACATCCGCAATAAGCTTTTTAACCTTAAAAGCAGCATTCGACTTTTCCGCAAAAAGGAAGTTTAACAAGAAAGGCTCATCGAGAGTTCTGCGAAGCTGATCCCTAAATTGTTTCCAAGCATTGTATTGATTCAAAGCATCGACTATCAACCTAACATCTTTAACAATACTTTCTAATTCGTTGGAATCTGGCGTTTTGGACCGATTATAGAGTTCTGGAATCACATAAACATGACATTCTCCAAGACTTGACTGAAGCTTGTCTAATACAAATCTCTCACCAGCGCTGAATGCTTCATAACACCCTGGACAAAGGGTGTAGTTTTTTGAAAATCCATCCTCACTCAACCCAGAGGCAAAATTTATCTTGTCGTTTATAAAGACCTTCATCGTTAGCGTTTTAAACTTGTAAGTAACCTTTGCATGTCTTCCACAAGCGTAGCATGTCCCATCGATTACATCTTCGAATGATTTTTCCTCTAACTCGTTCAATAAAAAGTTTCTGTAATCATCAAGCTCAGCAAGAAATATTTCTTGATCTTTTTTTCTTACAACAGCAGTGAAAAGTATCTTTTTTTTCTTACCGTATTTTTCCTTAACATACGCATCAACTTTCTCTGCTATTTGTTTTTTTGTTTCCCATTTTTCGGGCTTAGCTTTAATAATTTGTTCAAAGTCGCTGATTTTTAATGGGTCAATAATCGTACCAAAATTGCTCGAACTGGAAAAAGCATTTATTATTTCTTCAATTATCAGCTTTAGACTACAATCACCCAACCTGACGTATATGTTGTAAATCGACTCAGAAAATAGTTTGCCAACAATGTCAGTTGTCAAACGTGTCTGCGGAAGATTACCAGGATTATTCCCTATCCAAAGATATCTTCTTAACTTACTTTCGTCAAAAGCTTCTGATGAGAAAATTATGTCTTTTCTGTCAAGGTCGAACACAACTCTAACTATCTCATCAAACTGTTGCTTTTTGACCAGTGTGTCAATCTTTGATTCTCTTTCAAGTAAGACTTTTCCCAACCCAATGATAGCATTTAACATCATATCCCCCCATTCTTAGAAGGTGTTATATAAACCTTAGACATCTTGCACGTGTTCGACTGGAACAACACAACCAAATCCTGCCGAATTTTTACTTCCAAGTCCAGAGCCTATCAAAAAGTTTATTATTTCTGGATCTCCCTCTATTTCAAACATGGTCTTCCAACCGACAAAAAACCCCTTTTTGTATTGAACAACTGCCTTTTTCGGATTGGAACCTATGTGTTTAATAGTAAAGTTCGAATCATCTTTTCCAAAGTAGGAAACAATCTTTCTCTTTGCGTTTGAAACTATATATTCCTCAAATTCTGGTTCATGTGGTGAAAAGAAATGAACCTTATCAGAATCGTCAGTTGCATAAACAACGATGGGAGACATTGTCTTAACAACAACCTTCGATGTAGTAACTGGTGGTATGAAAGAAATTTTTGATACAAAAGCCTCTTGGTTGCTTACTCTAACGTAGCTATTATGAATAATTGTGTTCAAAACATACTCGAAAAAGGCCTCATCAACTGCGCTCAAGAAAAATTTTGCCTTATCGTAGAACGTTACCTTTTTTGTTTTCTTATCGAATGTATTTGGTCCATACAGTGAAGAAAAAGAAAAGAGCTTGTATCTTCTCTTGCCATAAGTATACCCCACATCATGTATAAACTTTGAATAATTTTCGTCACTTAGCCAAGAAAGAATCGTTGCTTGAAGAATGTGGTTAATATGAACCGGCACTGTCAGTTTATCAAACTCAAGTGTAATATTCGCAATCACTTCTATTACCCCCAACTTCTTTAAATTGTACTTGGTACTTTCAATTAAATGAAGATTACTTTCGAAACTCATGCCCAAGCTCAATGCAAATTGTAAAAAAACGATCTCCTCTATGTATTCAAAATGGCAGTCATTTTCCAACACATCGCGACATATGGAAATATTTTATCTGCATGAAAGATTAGAGGGGCAAAAGCACTTTGGGAATGTTTTACTCCCATGGAAAAACTGTGAGCTAATGTTTTATGTTCCAGTCCCTCATAGGGAAGCTCAAAATGGGGGGAGTTGAAGAGAAACCTGTGAACGGTAATAATTCTCAATTTCTTGAAATTCAAAGCGCATATTACCTTGTTTGTTTTAACTGAAAAGAATTATTTTGTTTACATTTGATATTATACCGCTACGTTTTTATTATACCACAATAAATAAAAGTTATTTGACAAATATCTAGCAAAATCTATTATGCAAAGTAACAACCTTTGCTAAAATACTTTCGTTTAAACCATACGAGAGAATGTCAAACCTTTTATGACTCCATGAGTTTTTTACATTTTTGCAGTCTGAAAACTTTGTTACTTCTAATATATGTTCAAAAAACTCTTTCTTAACAACTTCACGAAATCGGAAAAGTTCAGAAATATTGTATTCTTCACACAGATAGCATATTCCAGCTTACTCACATATGCACGGTGAAGAAACTAACAGAAAGATAAAGTAAAAATGTCGAGAGAAGAGGCACATTCAAACAAGGGGGAGCTCAAAGTTTTTTAATTGCCTGAAGAAAAAATTAGCGAGGATAGACAGCAAGGAAGGCCAAGAGCACGCAGGATTAATAGGCGGATAAATGTTAATTATACAATGAGGAAAGGTACCAAGCACAATTGACAAACACAATTTGGTGGAGTACCGAAGCCCTGCTAAGTAAGAAAAAAGAAATGTATTTATTTTTCTATACAACTTTGATGTCAACCCAAGCTGAGGATTAGTTTGTTGATTCGAAATACTTAGAAAAATAATAGTGACTCTTCTAGCTCGAGCTGAATATTCCAATCTCTTCTAAGAAGAAACATTTTAACTTTCACATCTAAAAAACCTTAGAAAAATCCCTCATAGTTAATATAAATTCACTTTACGTCCCTAATTGTCAATATATGACCCTTTACATCCCTCATAGTTAGTATGAAACTTTCATGAAGATTTTGACAATAGGAAGGCTGCTTTAATCCCTTATAACGAAACTCAAAACGGTTGTTACAAAATTTATCATATGGAAAATTCGTACTCTCTTAAACTTCTCATATATATTATACCACAATGATTTTTATTTTACAAAATTCATTTCAAAAAATCACTGTTGTTTCTCAAAAATCTCCATTCAAGCATAACATTGGTTCTTTCTGACTTTGAAAAAAGCTCTTTTTTAGAGAACCTGCGCTGCTATATAATCGGTTCTACATTCAACCTCTTACATCTCTTGCGTGAGGTGGTATCTTATAAATCTCAGGAAGGATATCGCACCAAAGCACATTCTGAGAACTATATCTAATATCACCGTCACGCGCTTTTTTCATATATTTCAGAGAGTAATTCTTTTTAAAGCTGAAATCTTTGCTATGCGCGGTTGCAGTAAATATCTACGCTTCCATCTCTTTCAGAGAGTAGTGCCTTCCTAAGTTGCACGTGACCTACAACCATCTCCTTATCAGGGAGAAGGGTTTCCATCTCTTTCAGAGAGTAGTGCCTTCCTAAGGTGTTCTTTTAGAGATAATGAAAGTGAATAAGGTTACAGAAGTGTTTCCATCTCTTTCAGAGAGTAGTGCCTTCCTAAGGGCGTGGTGGCGAAAAGGCCACCCGGCCCACGAAATAACAAGTTTCCATCTCTTTCAGAGAGTAGTGCCTTCCTAAGTCGTAAGTTTCGAAAACACTTGTTTTAAAGCAAGTGAAAGTTTCCATCTCTTTCAGAGAGTAGTGCCTTCCTAAGAACAATGAATAACAGAGTTCTGCTCATCCCTGAACAAGAGGTTTCCATCTCTTTCAGAGAGTAGTGCCTTCCTAAGTTATTACGGCAATTTTGACGTCACTGCCGACTATATCAAGTTTCCATCTCTTTCAGAGAGTAGTGCCTTCCTAAGGGAACGAATTTTTGCATATAAGCAGTAACCTAAGAGTTCGTTTCCATCTCTTTCAGAGAGTAGTGCCTTCCTAAGTAATCCCTAAACGGTTCTATTCAAAAACAGGTAAACTCCTCGAGTTTCCATCTCTTTCAGAGAGTAGTGCCTTCCTAAGAAGTATTTACAATTCGATTATAACTATTGGTCAAGAGGAAAGTTTCCATCTCTTTCAGAGAGTAGTGCCTTCCTAAGCCTTGAGGTATTCCTGGGTGCCCGCCCAGGGTATCATGAAAGTTTCCATCTCTTTCAGAGAGTAGTGCCTTCCTAAGTCACCTAAGATTACAGTATGGTGGAAACGTAATGGACGGTTGTAGTTTCCATCTCTTTCAGAGAGTAGTGCCTTCCTAAGTGGTCCTTAGGTATCAAGTTTTTGAAAGCCCACGTGGTTCGTGTTTCCATCTCTTTCAGAGAGTAGTGCCTTCCTAAGTTAAGAAGTGCTTAGAAAGTGAGGAAATGAGTTTTGCTAAGTTTCCATCTCTTTCAGAGAGTAGTGCCTTCCTAAGTGGTCCTTAGGTATCAAGTTTTTGAAAGCCCACGTGGTTCGTGTTTCCATCTCTTTCAGAGAGTAGTGCCTTCCTAAGAATCTAGAGAAGTTTAAAAATGCAAATTCATTTGAACGAAGTTTCCATCTCTTTCAGAGAGTAGTGCCTTCCTAAGAATCAGATGGACAAGACAATGGTTCTAATCAGAGCAATGCGTTTCCATCTCTTTCAGAGAGTAGTGCCTTCCTAAGACTTGTTGGGCGTTCCCCACATTGTAGGAGACAGAACCGTGTTTCCATCTCTTTCAGAGAGTAGTGCCTTCCTAAGCCGTTCTGAATCCCGTACGAATGCATGCTTCCCATACCGTGTTTCCATCTCTTTCAGAGAGTAGTGCCTTCCTAAGGTGCGGACGCCCTCGGGTTTCTGGGGGTGTC